>JBEKWK010000005.1:0-23827 GCA_049513175.1 FCB group bacterium | reverse complement strand
ATTTGCACAGGATGAATACCTTCCTGCCATAATTGATATGTCCTATCAATCCTGTATTTTAATTTAAACAATTTTAAGTTATTTAATATTTTTTGATAATCATGCTCGATTAAATAATCAATAATTTTTCTTGCAGTAAATGATTTAAAATTATTCATTTCTTTCGATAAATTTGTTGATAACGCTATAAGATGAATATGGTTTTCCATCATCACCCAACCAAAAACATCAATTCTCTGTTCTTTAATAAGAAAATTTAAGGAATCTATAATTATTTGAGCTAATTCTTTTATTCCGAAAAGAGGGAGCCATTCTATTGTTGTAGAAGTAATGAAATAGGGATATTCATTTTCAAATATTTTATAACGGCTTCTTCCCATTTATTTTGATTAAGTTTTTTGTTTAGTTTACGCAGAGCGTATTAATAATATTCCAACGCGGAGCATTGGAACAAGCATATTTATTTTTCCTTCTTATCTATCTCATACAAAAAAGCATATTTCAGAAAAGTATATACGCAACTGCTTATAGCCGCAATGAATCCCCTGACACCGTCGAGAAATCCGAGATTTATAATATATAACCTCAGCCAGGCTATAACCGGATTAAATAATAAATTAAATACGCTGAATTTCCTGCCATCTTTATGATAAGATTCTGCGGAAACCCTCGCATAATCTATTGTTTTAAGGAAATGATGCTTCAGATTTTTGTATGAATAATGGTATAAACAACCGGAAATCTTTTCCATTTTGCCGTCAATCTCTAAATGCTCATGCACCAAACCGCCAACCCAATGCGGATTACAGTCTTTTTTAACAAGACGCAGGTTCCAATCCGGCTGCCAGGCATGCTTGAGCAATTTTCCGAGATATACCGTTTTCCTGTTTATTAAATATCCATCTGCAATAGGATTTTGAATAGCTTTTATAATAGATTCTTTCAATTCTTCTGAAACCACCTCATCAGCATCGAGACATAAAATCCATTCCTGATTGCATTTATTCAATGCAGAGTTTTTCTGCTCTACAAAGCCTTTCCAATCCTCGATAAAGACTTCCGCATTGAAACCTTTTGCAATTTCAATAGTTCTGTCTAGGGAATTTGAATCAATAATGATAATTTGGGAAGCAAGACCGGCAATGCTTTCCAGGGTCCTGCCAATATTATCCTCTTCATTATGCGTAATGATTGCAACGGATAGAGGAAGCCTTTTATTTAGATTATTGTTAATAATCATTTTTTAAATTAAAACCAAATGTTATACTACATCCTATATTTAATGTACTTATTTTCCAATTCATTTTAGATTGAAAACGATTAAAATAATATGTATATTCTATTTCAGGGGTAATGAAAAATATTCTTGGGAAAATCATATCCAAAAATAATTTAAATTTCATTCCAAATAACATTGAGCTCCTACCATCTATAACCACATCAGTATTATTACTTTTAAATATAGGGTTATCTACAACTGAAAAATCATTTATGCTTGTGTTTATCGGTAAAATAACTTCGGTTTTTGTAATCGATGTAATTGGAAATGAAAATATAGGTCCAAGTGCTAAGCCCAAATTAAAATTTTTTATCGGCAAATAATTATAAAGTAAATCTAAATCCAAAAATGAAATTTTAGATGAAATATTTGCATTGGCACTAACAATTTCATTATTTGTCTTTTTTAATAGAATTCCTTGATAAATTGTGCCGTAATTAATTGGTAGGGATTCATAATTAAGATTGGATGTAAACATAGATTGGGATGTCATAACATCACCGAAAATATAGAAATATCTCAGTCCAATATAAAAACCTTCCCCTGATGAATATATACCTTTAACAACAGGCATATTTGGAATAATATTAAAATCTGCTGTTTGATAATTTTTTGAATATCCTAATGTAAGTCCAAAGTATAGAGGTTCTCTTGCCTTTGGTGGATTTATAGTCATAGCATTGAAATTATATATATTGGGAAATTGGAGTTTTGATGAAACATTATCTTTGCTGATAACCATGAAATACGGAGATTCAGTCCGGTCTTTTGGGGTAAGGTCGGCTTTAAGAGTTGTTGATGCAAAATAAATTATGAATAAACTGAAAAGCAAATATAAATTTTTCATATCACACACATATATTTTTTAGGAAAACTTTCATGCGATAGTTTTATTCATTTAAGGAATATAAAAAACTAAATTATGCAATTAAAATCTAAATTTAAAGAAAATAGTTCTCTAATTCCAATAAAAATAATTATTTCTTAATTAATATGAAAAAATAGTAAATATTTATTGCAAATCAATAAACCATTTAGTAATTTAATATTGGAATTTAGTTGTTTTAAAAAAGAGATTAATGCTGACTGAAAAAATTTGATAGAATTATCAAAATTATTACCATAATCTCCTTAAACCGTAATATATTTTTTTAGTATATTATTCATATAAATGATTGTCCGTAGAAATAAGGCTGGATAAAAGTTTTTTTATATAAACATAAATGTTTTTTCAGGTTTTATTTATAACATATTTTAATTGGAGGCAGTCATGAAATTGTTAAAACTATTCATCTTAATTATCGGAGCATCTCTGTTATTCAGCTCCCCGCTCCTTTCACAGTTCAATGTAAAGTTAAAAGTAACTCCACCGGATGTAAAAGTACCCGACAACAAAAAAGATGTAGAAAAGAAAGTTGAATCGAATAAAGACGGCGGGTACGACCAGTTCCTCACTGACATGGGTGATATTGCAAACAGTTTTAAATGGGACATGGGTAAATTGTCACAAAGTAAAAGAATTGATATGGCAAAAAAATTGAATTTAACTGAAACCGCAAAAAGAATCGGCATTCAGGGTATGGGTTCGACTTTCATGACGGAAACAGCCGCTAAGAATATCCTTTGGCTTAAAGACGACAGGACCAAATATTACAGCGGACAGTTTAAAACCGATATAAATACGATGATGGATGATGCATACAAATTAAAAGGAAACGGGGAAATGTATAAGGCTATTAAGACAGCAAAAAAAATGGAGGATGAAATAGATTTCGGATTAGCACTTTTCCCGGGTAATCCCAATGTAACAGAAGTAAAACCGGATGCCGATAAAACTTTCAATGAACTTGCCGGTCCATATTATGCAAAAGTCTGGTCAAGCGATTTCCACAAAGCTAATGCAGGGAAAATTCTTTTTTCAAACAAACCGATAATCCCCGGGAAAGAAGACCCTGTCCAATTCGCAACCAGCTTTACGGCTAATGACAGAATCTATGCAATAGCTTATGCCGACGCAATTTTTAAAGATTTTCTCACAATAAATTATGCCGAGTTTAAAATTAATATTGATAAAAAATGCGGAGACCAGAAAGAAGGATGCGAAAGAATAGGTACAGACCTTGATTATAAATAGACATGGGAAAACGGTTATTATATAACTGAAATTCTTCCCGACCCTTCTCAAGCTCTCAGGATTGACGATGCCAAAGGCTGGGCAAAAGTGTTATCCGGGCTGTCTCCAAGAAAACATAATATTGATGTATATTTCGAAAATTTAGGTCCAAGGGTAGCAGAAGGCAGTTTTGCTTTGGACTTATCCGGGTTCAGCTCCGAAAAAATGAATGCTGATGCCGAATCCGCTGCGTCGCAAGCAGTGAATAACAAAGCAAAAAACACACCTTTGCCCGAAATCTTTAATAGTCCCTTAAAAGGATTTAAAGATAAAGCTCTCACACAGGATAAAATGAAGAAAATTATACAGGGTACTCTCGATGAAGGGCGAACAGTAGTTAAGGTTGCAGTGAATGATATTTATGACGACGAATGGAGCGTCAGAAAAAATGATTACGGAATCATAACAGACAGAACTACAAGTTCTACGGTAAGTGTCCTGATTAAAGATACTGAAGGCTGGTGCTGGTACCTGCTGACCTGCTATTTCGAAGAAACGTATGAAGGCGGCGGCTACGGCAGTCCTTTTATAGTCGGTTCATGGAATTGGGTTAAATGCAACTGCGGCGATAAATAAATTTTAGGGAATAGGGTATGGGGTATCGGGTTTTGGAAAAACTTCCGATACAAAAAAATAATTTTGCACTTTAGATTTTAAATGTGCATATTACTTTTGTGTTTATACATTTTTTGGAGATATGTATGAAATATATCTGCATTCTATTATTGCTATGCCTGTGCTGTGCTACGGCAATTGCCCATGATAATAAAAATCAAAAAGGGGAAGAAGCAAAAATCCTGAGTGACACTGCTCTTGTTAAAAGTGTAATGGTATATACGGTTGCAGATTCTAATACCGGACGAGACTTCCCTGATTCCAATTCTCAAATAAGATATTCATATAAATATGATGCAAATGGAAATATACTGACTGAGTTAGTTGAACAATTGTTAAATACTCAATGGGTAAATTTAAGCCTATATACATATACTTTTGATTCACAAAATAATAATCTTACTTATTTAATTGAACAATGGGAAAATGGACAATGGATAAACTTACAAATAACTACTAATGCATACGATTTAAAAGGACATCGTCTTACTTATTTATTAGAAAATTGGGAAAGCGGGCAATGGGTAAATGTTTACTTTGATTCCACTACCTACGACTCAAATGGTCATTGTCTTACTGATTTATCCGGTACATGGGATAAAGGGCAATGGACTAATGAATCGCTTGTTATATATACTTATGACTCAACCGGAAATAATCTTAGCTTATTAAGTGAATATATGAGAAACGGGAAATGGGCTTATAATTACAGAAGTACTAATACATATGATTCAAATGGGAAAATTCTTACTTATTTATATCAACTGTGGCAAAACGGTCAATGGGTGAACAAGGACAGTAGTTATTACACTAATGATTCTGTGGGGAATAATATTTTTGTTTTGTCTGAAATATGGCAAAATGAGCAATGGATGTATGATTCAAGAGCTACTTATACTTATGACTCCAAAGGAAATGAACTAACATATTTAAATGAAACCTGGACAAACGGGCAGTGGGTGAATTGGAATAAAGGAGCGCTAACATACGACTTAAAGCGGAATGTGCTTACAAGAGAAGATGAACAATGGCAAAACGGTCAATGGGTAAAGAATACACTATATACCTATACGTATGATTCAAACGGGGATATACTTACTGCATTATGTGAAGATGGGTTTAACCAGCAATGGGTGTACTCATGTAAATATACGCTTACATATTATTCAAAGGGAAATTTACAGACTTATATAATTGAAGCATGGTCCGATTCGTTATGGGTTGCTTATAGTAAACAAATATATACTTATGATTCTAATGGTAATATGATAATTGGGACTTTTGAAAAATTTGAAAACAACCAGTGGCAGCCTGGTAATAATGATTTAACTTTTAAAGATGCCTTAGGTCGAGATTTCTCATACTACTCTCATAAAATTGAAGTTACCTATCAAGGCTCATCGCCTGTAAAAGAAGAAGATAATTATTCATTTGCCTTAAACTGTTCTCCGAATCCGGCATCAGGTCTTATAAATATTAATTATACAATAATTGAGCCACAAAATGTATCTTTAATAATTACAAATTCAATGGGAATTGAGATGGCTAGGATTAATAATGAGGGAATACAGGAAACAGGGAATTACAGTATAAATTATGATGCAGGTTGTCTTGCTCCAGGAGTTTATTTGCTAACAATGAGAGCAGGGAATTACACTGAGACAAAGAAATTTGTTATTATAAGATAGAGTTTATAAAGTTTATAAAGTTTATAAAGTTCATAAAGTTCATAAAGTTCATAAAGTTCATAAAGTTTATAATGTTTAAAAAAGGAATAATTTGAACAACTGTTTTTTAATTTGGAGTTGAATATGAATTTCTTGTACATTGTATTAGTTTTATGCTTGGCTTTTACTACAGCTTTTTCCCATGATAAAATAAATCAAAAAGGGGGAGAAGCAACGGTTTTGATTGATTCAAACCTTATTGAATGGGTAATGGTATTTTCTACAATTGATAGTAATACTAAATTTTCCTATTCTTATAACCTAAATAAGGAAATTTTAACTGAATTTGGTGAAAAGAGTGTTAATAACCGTTGGGCAAATTATAAACGAACAACCCATGATTATGATTCGAATGGTAATGAGATTGTAAACCTAAATGAAGTATGGCAAAATGCACAATGGGTGTATAGTTCAGAAGTATCTTCCACTTTTGATCCATCAGGAAATAGACTTACATATTTATCTGAATATTGGGATAACGGGCAATTATCAAGTGCAATTCGAAATACCAGCACTTATGATTCAAATAGGAATATCCTTACTGATTTATCTGAAAATTGGCAAACTGACCAATGGGTGAACTATCAACGAATGACGTATAATTATAATACTTTCGGAAAAATACTTACTTCTTTATACGAAGTGTGGAATTTGGACCAATGGGTTAATGCTGATAAAGGGACCAATACATATGATTCTTCAGGAAATCTGGTTGAAGCATTTGCCGAGGAATGGTATAACGGTCAATGGGTAAATAGTAAATTAGAGATTTATACATATGACTCAAATGGGAACAAGAGTACATATATAGCTGAACAATATGAAAACGGACAATTAAGTACTACTCTGCGACAAACTTACACGTATGACTCAAATGATAATCTTATTATAGCTTTTTCTGAAAGTTTGGTAAATGGTCAATGGGTTAATTTGGTTAGGGAAACTTACAATTATGATTCAAATAGGAATCTGCTTAAATATATTGCTGAAATATGGGAAAACGGGCAATGGGTGACTAATGATATAGAAACTTCTACTTATGACTCAAATGGAGATATGCTTTCTGAGTTATTTGAAGCATGGGAAATAGACCATTGGTTCAAAGCTCGGACATCATACACATATGATTTAAAAAGAAATCAACTTACAGAATTATATGAATCATGGATAAATGAACAATGGGTTAATAATTACAGATATACAAAAACTTATAACTCAAACAATAATATATTATCAATAATACTTGAGGATTGGAAAAATGACAAATGGAATAATAGGAATGGCAATTTAAATTTTCAGGATATAAAAGGACGTGATTTTCAATTTACCGGTTATAAAATTGAAGTTACTTATCAAGGTTCATCACCTGTAAAAGAAGAAGCAAACTATACTTCCTTTGCATTGAATTGTTCTCCGAATCCGGCATCAGGTCTTATAAATATTAATTATACTTTAACAGAGCCACAGCCTGTAACATTGTCAATTACAAATTCAATTGGCATAAAAGTAGCAATAATAAATAATGAACAAATACTGGAAACAGGAAGTTACAGCCTCAATTATGATGTTGGCAATCTTCCTTCGGGAGTTTATTTCCTGGCAATGCGAGCAGGAAAAAATATTGAGACCAAGAAATTCGTGATTATAAGATAGAGTTTATAAAGCTTATAAAGTTTATAAAGAAAATGAAAAATTTTATAGATAATTTAATTAGGAGAGTAAAATGAAATTTTTGTACATCTTTTTAATTCTAATTCTAACTTTTACGACAGCTTTTTCTCACGATAAAGTAAATCCAAAAGGGAAGGGAGCAAAAATCCTTAGCGACTCAAACCTTGTTGCAAGTGTAATGGTATACTCAACAAATGATACTAACAGCAGGTATTCTTATACTTACGACAACGATGGGAATATTATCACTACATTAACTGAACAATTCCAAAATGGTCAATGGGTGAATTTTCAACGAATAAGCGATACTTTTGATGCGAATGGGAATAATCTTACTGATTTAACTGAAAAATGGCAAAACGGGCAATGGGTCAAATTCGGTCAATATATATCAACATTTGATTCAAAAGGAAATAATCTTTCTATGTTATATGAGCTGTGGCAAAACGGGCAATGGGTGAATAATTGGAAATTTACTTCCACGTATGATACTAACGGGAATAACTTATCCTGGGTAAATGAATTATGGCAAGGTGGACAATGGGTGAATTCTCAGGAAGGTTTTTACACTTATGATTCAAAAGGGAAGGAACTTAGTTATTTATTTGAAAATTGGAAAAATGGGCAATGGGTGAATTCTACCAGTGCAACTTTTACCTATGACTCAAACGAATATTACATTAAATATTTATCGGAACAATGGAAAAACGGGCAGTGGCAAAACGTTCAACAAAATATTTTTACGAATGATTCAAAGGGGAATCCACTTATTTCTTTGGCTGAACAATGGCAAAACGGGCAGTGGGTGAACTCTGCCAGATTTACCTATACTTATGACTCAAGTGGGAATAAGCTTACTGATTTATATGAACAATGGGATAGTACTCAATGGGTAAACTCCGGAAGAGAAGCCTACACATATGATTCAAAAGGAAATGAACTTACTTTTTTATATGAATTATGGGTAAACGGGAATTGGGTGAATGATTCACGTGAAACTTATACCTACGATACAAAAGGGAATGAACTTACTTATTTAATTGAAAATTGGGTCAACGGGCAATGGGCTAATTCAACTCTACTTACCAATACATATAATTCTAACGGATATACATTATCTATGTTAAATGAAGAATGGGGGACAGGACAATGGGCTAATAAAAACATCAGCTTAAGTTTTCAAGATTCAAAAAAACATAAATTTTCATTTTACGGATATAAAATTGAAATAACTTATCAGGGTGCATCTCCTGTAAAAGAAACAGTTAATTCTATATTTACTTTAAACTGTTTTCCAAATCCTGTTAATGACAATTTAATTATTAATTATTCTGCGGAAAATAATTCAAATACTTCTATTAAAATAACGAATGAGGTTGGCATTTGTGTTTATCAGGATGAAGGTATTAATAATTCCATAAATATTAACACAAGCAATCTTTCTCCCGGAGTATATTTTCTGACAATCAGGGAGGGAAAAAATATTGAGACAAGGAAATTTGTGGTTATCAAATAAACTCTGCGAACTTAACGGGCTTTGCGTGAAAAAAATTATCTCGCAAAGCTCATAGAGGTATGCAAAGAAAAGAAGATTTTTATTTTTTTTAGACCAAAATGAAAATTTTATGCATTTTATTATTATTATGCTTATGCTGTGCAACAGTTTATTCCAGAGATAAAATTACTAAAAAAGGAAAAGACAACACCAACTTAAGCAACACAGTCCTTGTCGAAAGCGTAATTGTATATACTACAAATGATTCTAATAATAAATATGCCTATAATTATGACTCCAGAGGGGATCTTACTACAATATTAATTAAAAAATGGCAGAACGGGCAATGGGTGGATTCTTCTCGATATTCTTATGCTTATGACTTAAATGGAAATCAGCTTTCAGAATTAGATGAACAATGGCAAAATGGGCAATGGTTGTATCAATTAAGATATACCTATACATATGACACATACGGGAATCAGCTTACTATGTTATTTGAACGTTGGGACAACGGGCAATGGGTGAATAACTATCGAATTTCTAACACTTATAATTCAAGCAGGAATAAGCTTACTGAATTAAACGAACTATGGCAAACCGTGCAATGGGTGAATTATCAACTATATACCTACACTTATAATTCAAACGGAAATTTATTAACAAATATAAAAGAACAGTGGCAAGACGGGCAATGGGTAAACTATGATAGGGGAACATATACCTATAACTTAAATGGGAATAAGCTTACTTATTTAGGCGAAAAATGGGAAAGTGGGCAATGGATGAATTATTCCCGCTTTTCCTATACTTATAATTCAACTGGCTATGTTCTTAATGATTCCATTGAATTATGGCAAAACTGGCAATGGGTAAATTTTGAGAAAGAAGCCTTCACTTATGATTCAAATGGAGATGAACTCACTTATTTATTTGAATTTTGGGAAACAAGTGTATGGGTGAATGGAGTCCGAGAAACCTACACTTATGACTTAAACAGGAATGCTCTTACTGACTATATTGAAATATGGCAAAACGGTCAATGGGTGAGTTATTCAAGATTTACCAACACTTATAACCCAAGCGGGAATTTATTAATTCAGTTATATGAAGAATGGGTGGATGGTCAATGGACAAATATTGACTATCCATTATCATTTCGGGATATGGTAGGTCGTTCTTTTTCTTTTAAGGGATATAAAATTGAAGTAACTTACCAAGGGGCATCTCCTGTAAAAGAAACAGATAATTCTATATTTGCTTTAAACTGTTCTCCTAATCCGGCATCAGGTCTTGTAAATATAAATTATACTATAACAAAGCCGCAGGATGTTTCAATAACAATTACAAATTCGTTGGGGATTGAGATGGCAAGGATTAATAATGAGCGAATACAGGAAACAGGGAATTACAGTATAAATTATGATGCAGGTAATCTTGCTCCCGGTGTTTATTTCCTGACAATCAGAGAGGGAAAAAATATTGAGACAAGGAAATTTGTGATTAGTAGATAATCTCTGTTAACTTTGCGTGAATAAAAATTTCTCGCAAAGTTGGAAAAGGTTGTTAAGAAAAGAAAATATTATATTAATTCCACTTTACATAACTGAAACCCTGCTATAAGCAGGGTTTTTCATTTTAATAATCATGTTTTTATTTTTGACAATTTTATGACAATTCTTTTACTTAATAATGACGATTATATTTTACCTATGAATTAATTTGCAATTGGATGTTTTATTAAAATTATAAAGTACAATTGAAAAGAAATTTGAGAAAAGAAAAAATTAATTAATTATATTTTTGGAGGTTAATATGAAATTTTTGTTCGCCCTGTTAGTATCACTGGCATTTGTGACTGCTTTCTCATATGCTAATAATAATTTAAAGAATAAAGATGGAAAAATCCTTTCTGTTAATAATCTTATTGAAAATATAACAGTATATTCTACAAAGGCTAATAATATCAGATATTCCTATACTTATGACTTAAATGGGAAATTACTGCTTAGGTTAATTCAAAAATTGAATAAGGGTCAATGGGTGGATTCATCCAGAAATACCTATGCCTATGATTCTCAAGGTAATAATCTTATATATTTAATTGAAAAATATCAAAATGGTAAATGGGTGTATGATGAACGCAGTACATCAACCTATAATTCAAATGGGCAAGAACTTACTTTTTTATATGAAACATGGAGAAACGGGCAATTATTCTCATCTTTCAGAACAAGTAATACCTATGATGCAAAAGGAAACCGGCTTTCTTATTTTTGTGAAGCATGGAAAGATGAGGCATGGGTCGGTAATGAACGTAGCACATGGACTTATGACTCAAATGGAAACCAACTTACTGAATATAATGAAATATGGCACTGCACGGAATGGCGGAACAGTAGTAGAACGAATTTTACTTATGACCTTGATGGGAATTCAATAATCTCTTTAAATGAAATATGGAAAGATAGCATCTGGATTAATGATTCCCGTTTAACCCGAACATATGATGATGTCGGTCATCGGCTTATAGGTTTAGAGGAAGTATGGCACGACGGTAAATGGAAGAATGAATCACGATATACCTACACTTTTTACTTTAATTGGACATCGAGTGCTTTTTTATATAAATCTCTACAAAACGGGAAATGTAAGAATGATACACAAGTTTCGCAAATTGATGTGTCAAATGAGCACGTGAAAACACATTTATTAGAATTCTGGCTCAACGGGCAGTGGGTAAATCATTATCGGGATAACTACACTTATAACTCAAACGGAAATATAAATACAATTTTATCCGAAATTTGGAACAAAAATCAATGGGAGAATGGTTCCCGGGATATTTATGCTTATAACCCGAACGGGGATATACTTTCATTATCAACAGAAAAATGGCAATACGGAAAGTGGGCGGATTCAATTAGGTGTACTAATTCTTATAATCCGGATGGGAATCCAATAGATGTGCTGTCCGAAAAATTGGATGGTACGAAATGGATTAATACTGACTCTGAATTAGGTATAAAAGATTCAACAGGTAGAGAATACTCATTTATCGGGTATAAAATTGAAATTTCATATTGGGGTGAGATTGCGCTAAAAGAAGAAATAGGCAATACTTCATTTTCTTTGAATTGTTATCCGAATCCTGCAACAGAAATAATAAATTTTAATTATATTTTAACTGAACCACAGATTGTATCATTATCAATTAATAATTCATCGGGAATTGAGCTAACAAGAATTAATAATTTGCTAATGCAGGTGACCGGCAATTACTGCTTATATTATGATGCCGGCAATCTTGCTCCCGGAGTTTATTTCCTGACAATCAGGGCAGGGAAAAATATTGAGACAAAGAAGTTTGTTGTGGTGAGATAAATTCATATTCATCCCGATTCCCAAAGGAATCGGGATGTTTGAATACTTTATCTTACAATTACTAACTTACTTGTTCTGATTTCGCTACCGCTCTGCAATTTCACACAGTAAAGACCGGAATTTAATCTAAAATCATCAATCGCAAATCTAAAATTATATTCTCCAGCTTCGTGCCAATTGTCATTGATAAATATTATTTCCTGACCGAGTTGGTTAATAAGGCTCAGCCTCACATTCCCGGCATCGGGTAAACTATAATTAATAACAGCAAATTGCGAAGAAGGATTCGGATAAATAGAGTTTATTGTCAAGCCCGATATAATCTGATTATTATCTTTTATTCCGGTTATAGCTTGATAATACATTTGCTTTGCTTTTATAATTTTTCCTATCAGACTTGAATCGCTGACTTGTAAAGGTATATTTCCGTTTTTAGAAATTGATTGTTTAAATCCTGTCAAATCCTCTGTAGTGCCGTCAGCCTCTCCACCCTTTGCGGGCATAGCGAAAGCATAAGTAATTGCTACTCTAGCCACATCTCCGGGCAACATATTGAATGGACCTGTTGCTAAGATTATTCTTTTATCATCCGAATAAATTAAACTATCGCGGATAAGAGAAGCCATACTATTATATCTGGCAATATCAGTATTAAGATCTTCACAAAGATTCCAGTCTTTAAATGTTTTCAACCCAATCTCTTCTTCAGGTAAAAAGAATTTTTTATCATTGCGAATAAATCCATTCGCATCAATTGCGGGTGTTTCCAATAGTGAAAACCCAATATAACCTAAACCTAATCCTTTTTCACCACCGAATGGATTATTAGCATCAGACCATCCAATAGCAAGATTTAAACTTGTGTCTTCATTGTAATACCTTGTCCTGTCATTTGTTTGGTTGACGTTCGGTTTTCTACCAATATCAAAATCTATTACAGGTGCAAACCAGCAGTTCAACAATGTATCAGTAGATTTATTTTGAACAGTATAGCTTTGTATCACGATATCCCTTAATATAATAAAACCCCAGGAATAAATTCTCTCTTCAAATTGAAGCCTTAATGGATAACCATTAATGTTATAGTTCATACTTAATAAAGTATCCATGAAACGAATGTCAGTATCCTTATATGTACTTATTATATCTTCCTGTGAAACAATTGAGGGACCTTCGGGATAATTATTTATATTCCTAGTGTTTTCGTCATAAACAAATGTACCGGGAAAAGCGTCCAGCCTGTCTTTTATTGTTTTGCCCGTAATCCAAAGGGGCCAGTTTTCTCCATCAGACGGATTCGAAGGAGTGCCGTCAGTGGACTTAAAATCCGTAGAAAAATAAGTACGATATTTTGATAGTGATTGGTTATAAACTGAATCACCATCCTCTATTCTACCGGGTACAAACCAGGACTTCCCACTATTAGGATTATATGAAATTTCCACCATTTTTCTCAAAGAAGAAGTATCCCCGGGAATTAGATATTTTTGTGCTCCGAACCAAAATCCTGCACCGAACATATATTGATTGAGCGAACCCCTAGGCCAAACTCCGCCTCCAACACCATTTGCAACATCGAGACCGAATATTCCATAGTTTGTCGTAAAAAATTGGAAATTACTTACGGTATTTTGCTGTAAATCAAAAATATTGGTTGCTTTTCGCTGAACTGTATTCTGCTCTTTAACTGATTTAGTTTTAGCAAAAAGACTTATTGAAAGAGCCAGGAAAATTAATACACAAACTAAAGTAAATACCTTTTTCATGTTGACCTCTCCTTGTTTATTAAATTATATATTGTAATATACTATAATATTAAAACACAATGAAGGATTAAAAAGTTACAAATTATTTTTAAAATAATTTCATCTTGCCATGATTTTTCGGATTTGAAAATAAATAAAGCAGTCAGAAGGCAACTCCTGACTGCAAGTATTTAAATGCCAAATGGATTAATTCAGAATTCAGAATTATTTACATTCCTTATTCTATCTCATCTGCCAGTTTTGGTGCATCGTATAGTTTCCGCAGAGCTTCGATAATAAATGCCGAATGTACAGCTACGGTTCTGTTAGCCGTTATATCAAAAACATACTGCCCCACAAGGCTCTCGATGTTCCCGTCAAAAACAAGCCCGACTATTTCATCATTTTTATTGAATACAGGTGAGCCTGAATTGCCGCCGACAATATCATTCGTTGTAACAAAATTTACAGGAGTTGATAAATCAAGCTGGTCTTTCCTTTGGAAATACCTGTCTGGAAGAGCAAAGCCGCCTTTATTGTCGAAGCCGAGGCTTCTGTCATATAAGCCGTATAATGTGGTTTTGTATGGAGCCAAAGTTCCATTCATTGGATAGCCTTTGACGCTTCCATAGCTCAATCTCAGTGTAAATGTAGCATCGGGATATTTATTTTTTCCATAGACTTCAAATCTTGCTGAAGCAATTTTTTCTTTTGCAGGTGTAAGTTTACTCTCTATATTTTGTTTGGACCATTCGATTCTCTCTCTCATCATCGGGTCAAGCTCGAGAGCAAGCTGAATCATTGGGTCTTTCGATTTCTTTATAGCTTTTTCCCCGCCTTCAAGCAATTTCTTGCGGAGTTCAATATCATTCAATTGAGAGTTGTCAACCAGGTTTGCGACTACTTCTTCGGGAGTTTTGTCTTTTAAAACTATTTGTAAAAATTTGTTATCTTTACCAAGCATTTCTAAAGAACTTTTCAAAAATGCCGTCATCACATCTTTTTCCAATTCTTTGTAAATCGGAGCCGGAGACATAAGACCGAATTTCAAACGTTCAAGCTGTGAGTCATGATATCCTTCCAGACGCTCGGAGTCAGGTTTTTTGATTTCGACGACATATCTTACTAGCGTTGAAGCAATCCCAAACAACTGTGAACCGACCAACTGTTCGAATTGTTGCGATTTTGATTGCTCTGCTCTTATTTTGATTATGCTTTGTATGGAATCCCAAAGGTCACCGTATTTCTTCTTCCATTCAGGTTTTTCAGAAATTAATTTGCGAAAATCATCTTCTTCTTTTTTGCGGTTTTTCATAATATTTGCATCGAGCAGACCGTTATACTCACCCGTAATAGCTTTTTTGCTGTTTTCCAGACCGAAGATGCGACCAAGTACCTGCCTCATCTGCTCTTTCCCTTTGGTGCTGTATTGACGGATAACCTTCAGATAATCATTAATAAATTTTAGTCTCAACGGAAAACCCAAATCGCGTGTATTTTCCAATTCTGAATAAGTATTTAATCTGTCCGTGTTGCCCGGGTTGCCTGCAACGAAAACGAGTTCACCGTCCGAGGCACCTTTGGAGTTCCATTTAAAATAATGCTCCGGTTTTAGTGGTTTGTCATTTTCATAAATTCTAAAGAAAGTGAAATCCAAATCATATCGCGGATAGGTGAAATTATCGTCATCGCCGCCAAAGAAAGCTATCTGCTGTTCGGGAGCCATAACTAGGCGTACATCGGTATATTTTTTGTAGCGGTATAACCAATATTCACCGCCTTTGTAAAGGCTGACGACATCGCATTGCAAGCCGGTTTTCTCTTTATTTTCTATTTCGATTTTGGCGATTTCAGCTTCACGTGCTTTGATAGCTTCCCTGCCGTCCATTTCCGGCTTTATGGAAGCAAGCACTCTTTGAGTAACATTTTCCATCGAGATTAATACATTACATTCGAGGTCGGCGCATTTTATTTCTTCTTCCTGAGTTTTGGCATAAAAACCGGTTTTAACATAATCAGTATTTTCGTTCGACATTTTCTGCAATTGTCCCAAAGCAACATGATGGTTTGTCATCACAAGCCCGTTAGGGCTGACGAAAGAGCCTGAGCCGCCGTCCATAAATCTAACGCATGATAGCCTCGTATGGTCGAGCCATTCCTGTGTCGGAGTGAATCCGTATTTTTCCTGTATCAGCTTTGTCGGTGGATTATCGAAAGTCCACATTCCTTCTTCAGCTTTTGTTGAATTGATATAAACACAGGCTATAACAGTTATTACAACCGCAAAAAATAAAATTTTTATATACATAGTAATTCCTTAATTGTAAATTGATTTTAAATTGAATTGCAAAAATAAGGAAAATTATATTATTCGTAGTGAACTGGCTTGCCTGTTGATACTCAAATTCCAAAATTAAATTTTAAATTTTTAATTAAATTTAATTTCCTTGCCGTGTTTCATTATATAAGCGAGAATGCTTGCCGGTTCCGCTTCGTCAAGTTCTTTTTTTGAGTAACATCTTGGTTCGATTCTTAAATCAACATCACTAGCAAGAATATATAATCTTTTATTTACATCGAATCTATCTATTTTTTTTGGTGAATTTATTACAATTGCAACATCAATATCACTATCTTTATGCGGTTTTCCATAAGCATAGGAACCATATAACACGACTTTGAATACATCAAATTCTTCCTTTACTAAATTATAATATTTAGATAATAAATTGTTTATTATATATTGCATTTCAGCCATTCAAATAATTCCTGTGTTACTTTTAAAATTTCAGTTGCTTTTTTCTTATTTATTTTCTTGGATATTTCAGCAATATCCTCAGCATATCGTGATTCAACATAATAGTTGTTTAACTCAACTATAAATAGTTTTTTTACATCACTAATTTTATCATCCAATTTTATTGACGAAAATAGCTTGTTCAAATTATGAATATAAGGCGGAGTTTCATTTTTTTGCTTAACATAAATTGCTTTTAAAAGCTTTTCAATTGCTTGCTGGCACATGAATGCAACATAGATATACCGTTTGCTATTCAGCATAGCTTCTGCAGATGTTAAATCATATTCTGCAATTTTTAACCAATTATTTATAGTTTTATCATTCATATGTGTAAATTATCAAAAAATAATATCAAATAAAAATCAAATTAATATATGGTAATTTTAGCTCAAAATAAACGATAATATTCATTCTAAGAGAATTTTTTATTTTTAATCCTTAATTATACATTTTACATTCTACATTATACATTAGGTTACCTTCCTTACAACATTCCTAACCACACCAATGATCTTGAATGCAATGTCTTCCTTAATCTCTACATCCTCATAATCGCCGTTTTCGGAAATGAGCCAGACCTTGCCGCGGCTTAATTTTAATCTTTTTACGAATACCTCATTATTGACGGAAGCGACGATTATATCTTTATTCTTTGCCTCGTGCATTGTATCAACTATAAGTGTGTCGCCATCGAATATCTTCGCTTCCTCCATAGAGGCACCGGAAACTTTGCAGAATATCGTGCCTTCTTGAATACCGAACGCTTTGAGCAAATCAACTTTTTTCACATTGTTCAAATCCAGCGGCGGCTGTGTCTTTGCGGCTCCGATGTTCGTTTCGAGAAAATTAATCAGCTCCTGCCTCGACAGGTAATCTATTCGTTTTATATCAACAACTCTTAGTTCATTCATGTAATCCTCTATATAATTTAAGGTAATATTTGCATCGTTAATTGCATCAGCTAAAATTTTTGGATTCTTTTCTTTGCATTTTTTTGAAATTGCTAAAAACTTCCATGAATTTTTCAGCACACCGGTCTGCTCGAAAATATAATACTTCTTCGCCAGCGTGTATAGCTCCTGCTTTGTCGCATTCTGCAATATCAATTCAAATTCCGTTTGTTTGGATTTTACTCCCATTAAATTATCCTTACTTATTAATAATTATTTTGAAAGTTTTATTAAACCGCAAGGATTCTAGTTTTAGCAAATAAGTCCCGGTCGGAATATTTCCTAAATTTAAGTTTTCAGTTATCTGTCCTGAATTATAGAACTGCTCTTTTAATTTTGATATTAAATTCCCGGAAATATCATACAAATTAAAACTCAAATTTGTTGATAATGGTAAATTAAAATCAACTCTAACCGAATTGTCCGTAGGATTAGGTCTGATTTGTGAAAGTTCAAAATTGTCGCTTTGCGATTCGTTTACAGCTGTCTCAGGTGATAATTTCACTATCCAAAAATCACTACCACCATGATTACCACTTACATCTCCATCATTTGAACCAGTACTTCCAGCTACGATGTAACCCCCATCACTCGTCTGCTGGATTGAATATGCCTCATCATCACCAGAACCACCTAAACATTTTTGCCATTGGATTATACCATTTACATCTAATTTCACTACCCAAAAATCATAAGTACCATGATTACCACTTATATCTCCATCATTTGATTCAGTACATCCTGCAACAATATAACCACCATCATTCGTCTGCTGAATTGAATAAGGCTCATCATCACTAAAACCACCATAGCACTTTTGCCATTGGATTGTACCGTTTATATCTAATTTTATTACCCATACATCACCATCACCATGAATACCACTAACATCTCCATCTTTTGATTCAGTTTCTCCTGCAATAATATATCCTCCATCACTCGTCTGTTGAATCGAATTTGCAACATCATAACCAGAACCACCGAGACATTTTTGCCAATGTATTGTTCCACTTGTGTCTAACTTCACTACCCAAATATCATCATTACCATGATTACCACTTACATCTCCATCATTTGATTCAGTATATCCTGCAACAATATATCCTCCATCACTCGTCTGCTGGATTGACCAAGCTTCATCATAACCGGAACCACCGAGACATTTTTGCCATTGGATTTTTCCAATAGCATCTAATTTCACTACCCAGAAATCCCAATAAACATTATTACTATCATGATTACCACTAACATCTCCATCATTTGAGGTAGTAGCTCCAGCAACTATATAACCTCCATCTCTTGTCTGAAGGATTGTTCTAGCCCAATCATTACCGGAACCCCCTAAACATTTTTGCCATTGAATTGCTCCGCTTATATCTAATTTCACTACCCAAGAATCATTATCACCACCATGATTACCACTAACATCTCCATCATTTGAATCAGTAAATCCTGCAACAATATAACCTCCGTCACTCGTTTGCTGAATTGAACATGCATAATCACTACCTGAACCACCGAGGCATTTTTGCCATTGGATTATACCGCTACTATTTAATTTTACTACCCAGATATCTTCCTTACTCAAAACATTATAATAAATATGATGACCACTTACATCACCATCATTTGAATCAGTATGTCCCGTAACAATATAGCCCCCATCGCTGGTTTGTATGATTGAATTTGCTACGTCAACAGTATCACCACCTAAACATTTTTGCCACTCAATAACTGGTGCTTGTGCATAGATTTGATTACTTAAAACTATTAACAAAATGAACAGAATAATTTTTTTCATAATGAACCTTATTTTTTTTATCTGACACTATATTTATTTTCTTATAAATTAGTACATGCTAATATAGCAATAACAACTCAAAAGTAAAATTTTATAAAATATTTTTCCAACCACCCCTTAATCCCCTCCTTATCAAAGGAGGGGAAATAAAAAACAAGATTTATTTCCGCTTTTTCTTTATCGCCTTCATAATATCTCCTGCGGCGGCGGAGATTTCTGCGAACTTTTCATAAAGCTCGTCTATATTCACCTGAGAAAATTCCGGTTTAAGCACAGATGTAACATTGCCCTTCAACTTGTTCTTCTTTTCTATAATTTTGAACAGTTCCCTGCCGCGTTCATTATCTGCAAAAATAGAGCCTTCGCCTGTGAGTATATATATAGGATTGAAACCCTTGTAATAAAGTGCAATAAGAAGGCGATTAGGAATATTCGCTTTGCCGTTCTCATAATTTACTATATTATCTTTAGTTTCGCCTAAAGTATTTGCGAACAAGCGGGCAGACAGCTTATTGCCTTCGTAAAAAATATCGCGCACCTCGCGGAGCCGCTGTCCTACTTCTTTTTGCATATCTTCCATAATTATTTTCTCATGTTGAAAAATTTTACTTGACTTATATGTAATAATTACATATATTCGCAGTAAATATTACATCATAATTTTGTAATTATTACTTTTGCAAATTTAATGAATAAAAATATAAAAGTCAAGTTATTTTTTTATACCTCGTTCCCAAGCTCCTGCTTGGGGACGCCAAGAAGTGGATGGTTACCAAGCAGGAGCTTGGTAACCAGAGGAAAAATGTCATTCTGAACGGAACGAAGTGGAGTGAAGAATCCAGGAAAAAGAAGCAAAGCATGGATTCTTCGCTTCGCTCAGAATGACATTGTATTTGAGTTAATGATAACAGAAATAAAAAAATGGGTATTATTGTTAGTAAAAAAAAAGGAAAAGAAATATGAAAAACACAACAAGTTTGGAGACAATCAAAAGGAATTATATCCTTATCCCACGCCCACAGGAAGCCGAAAATGAATTGAAATCAATTTTCAAGAAAGTATTAAATGAATTGAATAATGAGAAGCTGATTAATTCTGACATTAAAGCGGATTTGAACTACCTCATTGATGATTATTTCGAATCGCTGAATAGTATGGAAGAAGTTGCAGATTGTTATCATAGTGATGAATTTACAGATGATGATGAACTAATTTAAGGTAGAACAATTATGAATAACGAAAATAATTCTAATAATGGTAATGTCCTATCTATGGATATTTTTGAATTAATGACGGAAGATGATATGACGCCGGATTTGAAGATGCTGTGTGGCATTTGTGGCATGGAGACAATGAAGGAGATACTTAGGAATTTCGGCGGTTTGAATTTTTATATTCCGAAGGTAGCCCGTTTGGACAGTCTTGTTCGCAAATATGTAAAGAAAAACCGTGACAAGGAAAACAAACAGATAGCCCGTGAACTGAATGTAACTGTGCAGTATCTTTATAAGATATTGAAGAATAACTAAGATGAAGAACCATATATTTTAAATTATTGCTTGCTAAAATAAGTTTTCCACATTATGAATAATACGTCCCTATATGTCGGTAGATTTATTATATTTGCATAAGTTATTTTTGAGAATTTTTGGAAACAATTTGGAAACAGAATCACAGGAACAAGCAAAGCAAGCGCGTAGATTAGTATATATCTTAAAAGAAGTAATAGCGGGAAAAACATTAACTACACACCAGCTTCAAAAATTATTCAGTGAGGAATATAATTTCAACGTTACACTGCGTTCTGTGCAAAGGGATTTGCGTGTACTGCAGGAGTGTGTGCCGACTTTGGAGCAAATCAGGGACGGCAACGGAGTTCATTGGCAGTTGGCAAGGACTCATTTCAACGGCAGAAGCCTCATCAGGGTTGAGAGTAATGAACTCTTATCATTTTATATACTGAAATCGCATCTCAAAACATTCAAGGGAACCGTAATCGAGGATGATACAAATAAGCTTGCCAAAAAGCTCGAACAGCTTGCACCCGGCGATGTGTTCCTCGACGAGAGCCTGTTTTGGGACCAGAATGTCGGGCAGTTCGATTATTCAAAACATAATGATATGTTGAAAGAAGTAATTGAATGTATCGTTAAGAAGAAATGGGTGAAAATCACCTATCACAGTACAAAGCAAACTACCGATAAGACATACGAAGTGCTGTTTCACGGCTTGTTTACTTATTCCGGCTCGATTTACATAGTTACTTATTTTCCTTCACATAGAAGCTTTGAGGCAATAGCTTTGCATGGTATAATGGATATTAAGAGAGCAGTAGGGCAATTTCCACCAAATCCCAAATTTGACTTTAAACATTTTACTGATGTCAGGTATGGTGTATATACAGGGGATAGATACAGGGTCATTTTAATGGTAAAAAAGGAATTCACAGGCTATTTCGTAGGCAGGTACTGGCATTCAACGCAAAGAGAAAGATATGACGAAGAAGGAAATTTGATTATCGAAATGTATGTACCTATTGGTATGGATTTAGTAGCATGGATTCTCGGCTGGAACGAAATTATAAAGGTATTGCAGCCTAAAGAGCTTGTGGAAAAAGTAGTAACCAAGCTCGATGCCGCACGGCAAAATTACCGGAAAAAAAGAGTAACTTCAAAGAGGAATTTTCAACCGATAAAATATTGATTTTATTAATATAAACTTGAAATTTCTACCTTATCAGCATCATCTTCTTTGTCAGAATCACAGAGGGGGGGGTCTAATTTATAGAAAGACAATTCCACTCTCAAAGCCGGAAGTTTTGCATATTGCAGTATGTTTGCCCGCATCCTGTCTCAAATAGCCGTCAAGAGGAAACTTATAGTAGTATGTGAATGTTTCATTGGCGAGTAACCATTTTTGCAGAATCCTCAAAAACCTTATTTTTAAAATAAACCTTAGTAGTTGTATTTTCCAACACCGCTTCCTACCTTATTATCTTCATAATCCCTCTAATAAGGTAATAAGGTAATATGACGAATTAAACATTCTGCTACTAAGGTTAAAATTTTAAATAAGGTTTAAGTATTATGTTTTTCAAGATTTATGCAATTATTATTTTGTTCGTTATTTTATAATTAATTATAAGGAAATAAATACCATTCATTAGTTCTTCTATTAAAATATAATTTTTAATTCTACATTTTAAATTCTAAATTATACATTAATAAAGCTCCTAATTCCTAACTCCAAATTCCACACTATAGATAAAGGTCTCTTTCTCCCTTTTCTATTCTATTGAGAAATTCCTTTGTTTTATGCTGAATCTTGTCACTTGGAATTGTTAAAAGTTCGTTATGTATAACTTCATTTCCGAGTTCCTGTGTTTCTTTGTCGGCATAATCTATTAGATATTCTTTGAGTGTCGTTAAAGCGTTCGGCTGGCAGAATAATTTAATTAATCCCGGCTTTGCCTGGTCCATAAAATCTTCACCAACTCTTCCCAAACGGTAACATGCCGTACAAAAAGAAGGAACAAAGCCTTGCTCGATAACATCTTTTATTATTTCACCTGAAGTTCTGCAATCGTTTAAAGAAAATTGTCCGTCAAAAAGCTCATCGGATAATGCCTGCTTGTAGCCGCCTGGGCTGGTTTTCGAGCCGGCACTGATTTGAGAAATTCCAATTTTGAATAATTCGGTTCTTAACTCAGAAGATTCCCTTGTTGATAAAATCATTCCTGTATATGGCACAGAACATCTTATTACAGCCACCAATTTTTTAAATTCTTCATCTAACACCCTATAAGGAATATCATTTGATGCAGGGGCATTCTTTGCCGGCTGAATCCTTGGAATTGAAATTGTATGCGGTCCTACGTTATATTTTTTGTCGAGATGACGTGAATGTTGTATCATTGCAAGCACCTCAAACCTGTAATCATACAATCCGAATAATGCACCGATGCCGACATCGTGCATTCCGTTTGATAATGCCCTGTCCATAGTAGTCAATCGCCAATCATAATCGGCTTTCATTCCCGTTGGGTGCATCTTTTTATATGTTTCACGATGGTACGTTTCCTGGAAAACAGTGTAAGTACCGATATTAGCTTCCTTGAGTTGCTGAAATTCCTCATCATAAAGCGGGGCAATTTCGACATTAATTCTTCTAATATTGCTTCCCTTCGA
>JBEKWK010000004.1:0-25676 GCA_049513175.1 FCB group bacterium | reverse complement strand
TGTTCCCAAGCAGGACTTCGGCGAGCTCAGTCGAGTCGAGCTTGGAAACAAGGAAAAAGAACTTTAAATCTAAAATCGTAAATCTAAAATCTAAAATTATATTAGTCAATCATGCTTTTGCAGGGCAGGCTGATAGTAATTTGAGTGCCTTTACCTTCCTGGCTGTGTATTTTGAAATCACCATCGTGAAGCTCTGTCAGCCGCTTGGCAATAATGAGACCGAAACCTGCTCCCTGCTGTTCATAAAGTGTCCTGTCGAATTGGTTCAGTGCGGCGATATTGGATATCTGGTTTTTGCTCATTCCCCGCCCCTGGTCTGTAACCTGAATATGTAAATTTTCATTTTCGACCCAGGTTTTTATATCAATTTTCTTACCCTTTTCAGAAAAGCTAAAAGCATTGTCAGTCAATTCATCAACTATTTTATGGAAGCTCTCGGATGACATTTCGACGAATATACCATTTGCATTGCCTTTGTAAATGAAATCATCCCTTCTTTCATGTTTATATGCCAATAAAGCGGCGATATCTTCAATAATCGCTTCAGGCTCTTCTGTCCTGTAGTTTCGCAATTGCCGTCTCCTCTCGGGATTTGTCATAAGAGCTTCGATACCTATATAGAACAGGAAATTTTCCGTTATGTCCACAAGCCGCTGTGATGAAGTGATAATATCGTTTGAAAGCTCCTGGATTTCATCCGACTTGATAATATCGGCAGATGAATTGAGGTATTTTGCCGTATTGATTACTTCATTCAGGACAGTGCGGAACTCATGCGGCAGGGCATAGGCAACATTTCTTCCCACTTCGTCCACTTTTTCCTGGAATTGTTTTTCAATAGCTTTATGCTTGTTTTTCTGTGCGTCAATAGCGGCGAGAATCTCGGACCTGGTATAAGGCTTGACAATATAATCATCGGCACCTTTTTCCATACCGGCACGCATATTCTTTTTTTCGGAGAAAGCTGTAAGGAATATAAACGGTGTAGTTGCTGTAATAGGCGAACTGCGGATTTTTTCCAGAACACCGTAGCCGTCGAGTCCGGGCATGGATATATCGCAAAGAATAATATCGGGCTTGTATTTAAAAGCCTTTTCCACGCCTTCCAATCCGTCCAGAGCGGTTTCTACCTCGTATCCCTCGAATTGAAGGAGAGTTGAAGTACTGTCCAAAATGAACTCGGCATCGTCTATTACAAGTATTTTATTCATATCTTATCTGTTTTGTACAATATACAATTACAAATATAACAATCTATGTGCCATTTTTAAGCAGTTGTTAGTTGTTCGTTGTTGGTTGTTAGGAAAATTGAGGGAGGAGTCAATTAAAAATTATGAATTAAGAATTAAGAATTTTATTCAAAACTCCAACCTTATTCCTTGTTCCCAAACTCGACTCGACGACTCGACAGAGCTCGCCGAAGTCTGAGCTCGCCGAAGTCCTGCTTGTGAACAAATATAATATAGACAGGCTCGAAACTATTGTCTGGCATATTATCTTTTACTTTAAAATTAATGCTTTAAGATTTCGTCACACTAATTAACATTTTTCAGATTTTATTTTAAAATTTATGACATACAATAATTATAAAATAATGCTTAGACCCGAACCTGAAGGAGGTTTCACGGTTATTGTCCCTTCTCTACCGGGATGTATTACTTATGGTTCTACTTTAGCCGAAGCAAAAGAAATGGCAAAAGAAGCCATTGAACTTTATTTGGAAAGCCTTGCAGCACATAACGAAATTATTCCTAATGATAATGAGACCTTTGAATACAACATTTTAGTTGAATCCTATGCCTAAACTACCTTCGTTCTCTTTTTTATGCTACATCTTCAATATATAAAAAACTTCCCTGTGCTGACAACTACATTAGGACCTATTATCTTATAAAAATAAGTGCCTGTGCCGCTTCCCGTCAAATCTATATTGAACGATGCTTCGTTTACCAATTTTTCAAATTCATTTGTATATATATAATTTCCCAGAATATCATAAATCATAATTCTGAATATTCCATAATCAGTAGAAGCAAGCTTGATATTGACCTGTCCGGAGGAGGGATTGGGAAAAATGGAAATGT
Organism: FCB group bacterium; assembly: GCA_049513175.1. Taxonomy (GTDB): domain Bacteria; phylum Bacteroidota; class Ignavibacteria; order Kapaibacteriales; family UBA2268; genus JBEKWK01. Next base: position 23,592 of record JBEKWK010000004.1, on the reverse strand, counting down.
TATTTATGTCATCCAAATTATCATTTGGTTCATTTACACCAACAATTTTTGAAAGGTCTCGGATTATTATATTTCCATCACAGGCAGCACTTGCAAGATACCTACTGTCAGGACTAAATGCTAGAGAAGAAAGTTCATAATTAACATCCTCAAAAGTTTTAATTATTTGTCCTGATGCAATGTCCCATAATTTGATATAATTAATTTCATAACCACCACTCATATAGCCGCAGGCAATTTTTTTACCGTCAGGACTATATGCTAATAATTTTGAATATGAAGTACTAGTAGTATATTTTGTTGTATCATAAAAAGTTCTTACAATATTGCCTGTATTAATATCCAGAAATCTGATTAATGTAATATATTTTTTTCTTCCAAAAGAATCAGGAGGTTCCTGGGAATCAAAATCATCAGATAAACAATATACGATAGTATCACCCGTAGGGCTATATTTGAAAGTGCTTATAGTGGATAATGGATCATTATAAGAATTTATTAAAATTCCTGTATTTTTATCCCATATTTGTATTTTTCCATTACCATTAGTAGTAAGATTATCATAAACAGGTGCAAAAGCTATAGAATAAAAATAATTATTTTCATTAATTGATTTCAATAAATTTCCGGAATTTACATCCCATATATAAATACTGGTATCGTTTAAAACACCTGCAAGCATAGAATTATCATTACTGAAAGCAATTGTAGAAAAACTTTTTACCCAACCAGTATTATCTTTTATAATAATTACTTTTAATGAATCCCATTTTTTTGTATCCCAAAGAATAATTATACCATTATAATGTTCCGAAGCCATCAAATTACCATCTGAACTAAAAATAACCGAACTTACATAATCGCTATTTACATCCTCCAATACTTTATATTTTACTTTATTTTTAATATCCCAAATATTTAAAGAATTTTGGAACCCACCACTTACAAGAAAATTCCCATCAGGACTATATGATAAAGATAAAACCCCTCCATTATAACCAGAGAATGTTTTAATAACATTGCCTGAATTTATATCCCAAACCTTCAATTTATTGTCGTAGCAACTGGTAAAAGCCATTTTGCCATCTTTGCTAAATCCGATTCCCCAAATATAAATAACAGAATCTTTAAATCCCATTTTTAGTGTATCTGCAATTATATCCCATACACCATATGCAGAAGCAATTAATCTGCCATCAGAATTAAAACTGATATTACAACTTATATTAGCTAATTCTAATTCCTTAGCAATTGTTTTTATATATAATCCTTTATTGACATCCCATAATTTTATCCCATTATCTGATGTACTGGCTATAATTTTACTGTCAGGACTAAAAGCGATATAAGTATCAAACCAAACAGAATCTGTTATTGTTCTTAAAGAATCAAATGTATAGCCATCATATAAAATAATGTTTTCATAATGAATTTTAGTATCTTCATAATGCATAGTTACTGCAAGAAAATTCCCATCTTGACTATACTTTATTTCGTTTATTCTATTAAATTTATTATAAGTAATTTTTTTAAGTATTTTTTCTTTTTGCATATCGTATATTAAAATAGAATAAAAACAATCTAATACAAGTATATTGCCATAAGGATTAAATGTTAAAGCATTGATGGTAAAGCTTAAAGAATCATTATTTTGATAATCTTTTACAACATTACCTGATTGAGTATCAAAAATAACAATTTCATTACCATTGTAATATGCAATTTGAGAACCATTATTGTTGTAAATAATTTGTTGGTAAATTCCTATATTTTTATAAAATGTCTTTATAATTTCTGCTTTATCAATATCCCAGATATAAATTCTGCCACTTCCTCCTAAAATAGCAATGTTTTTTCCATCGGGACTTATTGATGTTCCAAAAATTTCTCCCATTCCAAGCATAAAGGTATCCTGGTCGGAGAGTAACTTCTGTTTGCCATTGTTTTTATAATTATGAAATGACTGCCCATTTGAAGGCAATAATGCTATAAATGCAAGCATTGAAGATAAAAGGCAAAATCGAATAAGTAACCTCGTTTTCATAATCATTCCGTATAGTTTATAAAATAAACACCGGCACTTTATGCAATAACAATTATTTTACCAAAAAGTTACATAAAAATTAAAGAAATATTTTGAATAAACAAAATTTAATTTAGTTTGCAGTTAGGAGTGATCAGTTAGCAGTTACTAGTAATCCTCCCTCCGGATGGAGATAATTAAATGTTTGTCCCTCCCGATAAATATCGGGACGGGGGATTAAGGGGGTGGATAAGACTAAGAAATGTTCAACTCCTACGGAGTTGGGAGATTCAAGGTAGGTCTTCTGTTACAAACGTTTAACTCCTACGGAGTTATTTTCTTCTTACTACAATCTCGTAGAGATTGAACGTTTGTAACAAGGATAGACCCCACCCTCCTTACAATCCCGTAGGGATTGAACATTTTTTTACTTTATAAACTTTGTGGTTAAATGCCTTCTAATTTCAAGCATCATATCTTCCTTTTTCCATAGGAAATATATTATAATAACACAAAAACCTCAGAGTCTCTTGATATCCCGTCAGGGATTAAATTATAGCGGGGGACATCATCTATTATATAATCACTATGTGATAATTGCAGTTTTAGGGTTGCAGGGTTAGCATTATATAATCACTACGTGATATTGTCAAGTTGTTTTTTTTGTTTATACTTACATCAAGATTTTAAATACTTTTTTAAACGGTTGAAAAAACTATTGAAAAAAGCATTGAAAAAACTATTGAAAAAAGCATTGAAAAAACTATTGAAAAAACCGTTGAAAAAAGCATTGAAAAAACTATTGAAAAAATCATTGAAAAAACGGTTGAAAAAACTATTAAAAAACGGTTGAATAAACTATTAAAAAACGGTTGAATAAACTGTTTAAAATCTCCTCCATAATTTCGCACCTGTTGCTTGTGTGCATTTTCGCAATACGGCAATAGAAGCGGAAATAATAATTGTTTATTTATATATATGGAGGAAAAAATGTGGCTCGAAATTTTCAAAACAGGTAACCAAACCGATTCTTCAGGCAATTTGGAAGCCTACACGGAAGAAAAACTCGACAAAATCGCAGAAATTTACAATTCAAAAGTTCAGGAATCATCAAGCTATGAAGCACCATTAGTAAAAGGTCATCCCGCATCCAGCGAGCCTGCTTACGGCTGGGTGGAAAGGCTTGCCCGCAGAGGCAATACACTTCTTGCAAAAATCAAGGAAGTATCTCCCGAATTAGTGGAGCAGGTCAAAAAAGGAATGTATAAGAAAATATCCATGTCAATTTATAAGGATATGCTACTTCGGCATGTGGGCTTGCTGGGAGCAGTTCCCCCCGCAGTCTAAGGCTTGAGAAATGTGAGTTTCGAAGATATTGGCGAGTTTCTTAGCTATGAAAGTAGTTTTGAAGCAGAAAATGACAGTGAATTGGCTATGGAAAATGAAAATTTGAGGAATGAGAATCAATCCTTGAAAGAGCAGTTGGACAAATATAATAATGAAAAAGAATTAAAAGAAAAAGAAAACCGCCTGAAGGAGTACAGGGAATATGCAAACGCTTTGCTTACAAATCCCGAAGGCTCAATCATCACACCTTCACAGGTGGACGGCTTGATTGATATTTTAGAAAAAGCATACTTAGCTGATAACAGCAATAATAAAGATAATCCGGATGAAACCGGCAGTGTGGAACTTATCAAAAACTTTATGTCCTCACTCAAGCCTGTCTTTTCGACAAGCGAATTTGCCTCAAAGCAAAAATTCAGCACTAATACAAAAGAATTTAACGCATCAGGTAAAAATGTATCCGCCGAAAGACTAAGACTGCATGAAAGGGCAAAAGAAATCCAGGCGGAAACACCGGGAATATCTTATGAAGAAGCTGTATGTGTAGCTCAAAGGGAGCTTTGAAATAATTAAGAATTAAAAAATTAATGTAAAGGAGAATTATGGCAACGTCAAGATTAGATGAATTAAGAATGGTGGACCCGGTGCTAACGACAATAGCACAGGGCTACTCGAATGCTTCGATGGTAGGGGAATTCCTTTTCCCAAGCGTTTCTGTATCGAAGCTGAAAGGTAAAGTTCCTATTTTCGGCAAGGAGGCTTTCATTGTAAGGAACACGGAAAGGGCTATCAGGGCTGCTTCCAACAGGATACCGCCTTCCGATGTGGAACTTGTAACTTTCGAGACTATTGAGAAGGATGTGGAAATCGCTCTGGATTACCTAGAAGAAGAGGAATCACCAGATTTTTACAAGTACGAACAGCGAATTACAAAAGAATTGATGGATATTCTGCTTTTGGGTAAGGAAAAGGAAATCGCAGACTACGTGCAGAATACGACTAACTTCGCAACGGGTTTAAAGGAAGTCATCACATCGGAAAATGCGTTTGATGATTACACAATCGAAACGGTTGACCCTATTGAAATAATAAAGGAAGGTATGTCTGACATAAGAAGCAGGATTGCCCTCTATCCTAATACTATGATTCTGGGCGATGCCGCTTACCGTGTATTGATGGAACATCCTAAAATCCTCGACAGAATCAAATATTCAGGTCTCACAAAGGTTACGACACAGATTTTAGCTGAATTGACCGAAATTCCGAATATTCATGTCGGATTATCTGTTTATACCAATGATGGTGCGAATTTCACGGATGTCTGGGGCGATAATATTATTCTTGCTTATGTTGATATGACACAAAAAGATAATCGTTCGGAGTTCAATCCGAGCTATGGATATACTCTTCAGCGTGAAGGCAAGCCGGAAATTGATACTTACAACGAAAACGGCGGGAAAATCAAAGTCATCAGGAATACGGATAATTATTGCATAAAGGTAACCGCTTCCGATGCGGCTTTCCTGATTGCAGACACTAATCACAGCTAATCAATTTTATTAATATTATAAAAGGAGTAAATAAAATGGCAATAATGGATAAAACATACCAGCCCCTACAATCGCTGACAGTCAAGGCAGTCGAGGATTTACCGGGATTCCGCTTTGTTTCCCATCTCGGTTCGCTTTGTGATGCAGACGCAAGAGCATTAGGCGTTACCGAGACGGATTGGGTAAACGGCGAGCTTGCCTCGGTGATTTCGCTTGGAACTATCGGAATCGAGACTACGACCACGATTCAGGCAGGTGCAGATGTTACAGCCGATGCTTCAGGCAAAGCGAAGACCGCTACAGGTGATGTCCCTGTTAACGGCAGGGCATTGGATTCCTGCACAGGAGCCGGTTATATCAGAATAAAGCTTGTTCCGTAGGCATCTCGTTACTAAGCTCCTGCTTAGTAACGGTTCCGTTCTTTATTATTATGGTTTTATGTTCCCAAGCAGGAGCTTGGGAACAAGGTCATTAAAAGGAGTCATTCTGAACGGAACGCAGTGGAGTGAAGAATCCAGAAAATTGTTTTTATAATAATGGATTAACTAGGTTCAACATGTTACTTCGCTTCGCTCAGAATGACAGAAAAAATTACTAACAACAAACAACTGGAACAAAAATGGCATATTCATCAGACGAAGACTTACTGAAAGAGATTTCCCAGGCGGACCTTGCTCGCCTGACAGGCGACACCACAGGTCAGGTTGTAGACACAGACAGGACGGATTATGCACGTGAAAATGCGGATGCAATGATTGATGCGTATTTATGCGGCAGGTATAATGTACCTTTTACGGGGGAGATTGACCCGATTATTAAAAAGGTATCTATTGACCTTACAATAGCTAATTTATATGATTTTGCCTACAGCAAGGCGACAGTGCCATCCACAATTACCTGGCGAAAAATCAATGCTGTGAAAATGCTGAAAGATATCCGGTCAGGTGATGTAGCGCTTGTTAAAATTGGTGTTGGAAACGGTACACCACCGGCGATAATATCAAACAAGAAAACCTTGAAAAGATATAATCGAAAAGGTTACTTTAATAAGAATATATAAAAAGGAATTTAGAATGAAAAATATTAAAAATTTTATTATGAGGCATGCGATATGGATTGCACTTGTCGTATTGGCACTTTTGCTATTTCAGCCGGGACTTTCGGAGATAAGGACTTTATTGCTGATTGCGGCTGTAGAGAGCATTGCCCTTGCTTTGTCGGGAATATCGCTTTATGCATATACGAAAATTGATTTTACTAAGGAATTAGGTAGTCTAAATCCCGGATTGATTTTTCTGGGTGTGCATATTTGCGTCGGATTAGTTGTAATGGGTGTTTACATTGCTCAATTCGCAAATTAAAAATCTCGTTATTATGCTCCTGCTTAGTAATGGATGGGTTGCCTTAATATAAAACAATATTCTGTTCCCAAGCAGGAGCTTGGGAACAAGGTGGAGAAACCATGAAAAATTATTATAAAATACCGCTTCTGCTCTGCATATTGATACTAATATCAGATTCAAATTATGCACAGGAAAAATATCTGCTTTCATCAAGCAAAATACTACTTGAGGTATCGCGGGATACGGCATTAGCACAGGTGGGAACGCTGGAGAAAACCGGTAATAATGATGGCGAAGTAGAGAAATATCAAAAAGCTGTAGGATTAAAAAGAGGCGATGCTTATTGTGCCGCAGGACAGTACTGGTGTTTCCTCGTTTCCGCCGATGCTTTGGGATTAAATCATAATGAAATTCCAATTAAAAGGACAGGTGTTGCAAATCTCATGTTTAATGATGCAAAGCAAAGAGGCAGTAAAACAAGCTATAAAGCAACTATGCATGATTTATTGGTTTGGCGGAAAAGAAATACTAATTCCGGGCATATCGAAAGAATAATCAATGCAGGTAAAGCCGGATGGGTGCTTACAGTGGGTTTTAATACAGGTTCCGGAAAACCGGGTTCTGCCTGCGACGGTGTTTACCTGAGAAAAAGAAATATCCTGCATCCATTGGGGAGAATGGCTGTCAGAGGCTTAATAGGTTTTAATATAAAATAATGAGGATGAAATGCTGACCGAAATATTGAATAATTTGCCGATGAACGAGGATTACGAAACAGATTGGTTCCCTCTTATATCAGAATCATTATACAAAAACAGTAAAAAAGCAACAGCGGAATCCTTGCAGATTTCCTGGTATAATGTTACGGGAACACTCAATGGAACTATTGAATTAATCAGCTCTAACGATATGGAAAATTCGGTTTCGGGCTTGTCAGTGAGGATTGACAGCAGTTCTAATCAAAGCAATGCGGTTCTAATAGTCCTGTTATCGGTTTTCAGGTATTTTAAGCTTAAATATACAAAGAATGGCATTACTAACGGCAGTCTGAGTGCTGTGGTAGCTTATTCGGAGTAGGAAGATGAAGATGTTGTATCATAGGAGTCATTCTAAACGTAGCGAAGAATCCAGTTTATAAGCGGGTTCTGGATTCTTCACTCCACTTCGTTCCATTCAGAATGACATTATTATGACTTTAGTCCTAGTTACTTAGCTCCTGCTTAGTAACGCAATAGGAGAAGATGTTCCCAAGCAGGAGCTTGGGAACAAGGTGAAATAAATAAATTATGTTTAATTAATTATAGAATTTTATGCCAATAACATTTTTTCCGCTGATGTCAAATTCAGCAAGCTGGGGAGATATTCAGGGGTCAATACTGTCGCAAACTGACCTTCAGGAGGCTCTCGATGAAAAAGCACCTGCCAGCCATCTTTCCGATACGAATAATCCTCATAGTGTTACAAAAACACAGGTCGGACTGGGTAATGTGTCTAATGATGCACAGCTTAAGCGTTCCGCAGGTGATATTAATGCTTTCACACTAAAATCAAATCTAACCGCTAATGATGTAGTGCTAATCGAGGATTCAGAGGATAATTTTAATAAGAAAAAAGTTCCTGCTTCAAGCCTTGGTGGAGGAAGTTCGGATAACAAAGTAAAAATCAGCTCAAACGACAGCACTGCTGACTTTTTGTATAACAAATTAACAGTATCCTGCGGGATAAAAAAACAGGAGAACAACGATGGTTCAAATGAATCGCTCGATTTGAGCCTTGATATACACGGAACCCAACAGGAAACTTCCTTAGCCGGAAATGATGAAGTTTTGCTCTATGACATCTCGGCTGGAGCGAACAGGAGAGCTTCTTTGAATGATTTATTTCTCAGGCTCTGGGTGGATTTGGAAGGTACACAAATAAATGCCAATTCTTTTTCTTTTACAGGTACTACTGCGGAGAGAAAGGCTATAGAAGGCTCCTTGTTCACTTGTACAAATTCAAACGGAACTGTCAGACGGGTAGGATATATAAAATCAACATCGGGAGACGCAGGAACCATTACTGCGACTGTTGTTACTCTATCAAATCTTGCAAGTGGAGATATGGATTTCAAAGTAGCCCCAAACAGGAAATTCTGGGATTATGTCCATTCAATCAGCATTCCCGGGGAATTAGTCGCCGATTCTTTAAACTCGCAGGGAACTTGGCTTTTGGATATACCTTATCTTGCCTGGCTTTTGTCGGTTGATATTAAGGTAAGGCAGGCTGCATCGGGCAGTAGTGCTGATTGTGCCATAAATATTTACAGGAATAATTACAGCTTATTTTCAAATTCAATCAGCTTAGGCACACTCGATGCCAAGCGCGACCAAATACCCAATCTGGGAGCCTACATCGGAAGCATAAATCAATATGATAATCTCAGTATGAGAGTAACCGCATCCGCAGGTGGCACGGCGAAACCGGCAGATTTACAGTGTAAGGCATATATTGTCCCACAAACTATATTCGAGGCTGAATAATGGCACTACAGGCAGTCTGGCGTTTGACCGACAATTCCAACGATTATGTCGGCGGCAATAACGGAACCGATACGGATGTTTCATATATTGGAGGAGGTATTCTCGGCAAAGCCGCATCCTTCAATGGAAGCACAAGTAAAATTGTAATTGGAAATGTCTTCAATCTTGGTACGGCAATTAATCTCACACTTTCAGTTTGTGTAAAAATGAATGCAGCAAATTTATTATGCGAGCTTGTTACAAAAAACGGCTATGATTTATTCGGTTGGAGACTTTTAAAGTACAATACAGATAATAAATATTATTTCCAGGGGAGTAACTCAGTATCAAGTCCTGCTTTTACAGATACTGAATGGCATCACATTGTTGCACAGAGAGAAATAGGCGGTACGAGCGATATTTCAAGACTGTTCATTGATGGTGTGCTTGTGGCGGAAAACTCAGGGATCATCTATGATTTGACAAATCCGCAGAATCTTTGCATCGGATGCCTGCATTATTCCGGCGGGTATATGAGATTTCACAATGGTCTGATATCTGATGTCAAATTGGATTTTTCAATATGGTCACCGGCAAGTATCAAGAATGAATTTGCCTTTGCAAAAGGGTTATTCTAAAATCTAAGGTGTGAAATGTTTATAAATAGTAATAATCTTGGAATATTTGTAGGGACAATCACTTTCATTGTTGCTTCGCTGAGCTTTTATATATCACTTCGTTCGGAAATCAGGAAAAATACTGAAAAGATGCTCCAATCAAAGCTAAATGATGAAAAGCGTCATGCCTCGCACGAAAGAAGGGTGGCTATTATCGAGGAGAGAATGAGCAATATTGATAATAAAATATCTTATAAATTAGGGGATATTCAATTAAGAATAACCGACCTATCCTGTCGTTTCGATAAACATATCAATGAGGAAAATTATGAATAAAAATTCAAATATAAATATTTTAATACTGGTGTTATTAAGTGTGGTACTATTCGCATATATTTTGCTTTCGCAAAAAAACTCTGAAAGCCGGAGGAATATAATCCAAAATACAGAAATTCACGATACCATATTCAAAATAGTACCATCAAAACCTTTGACTCTTACAAAAGTAAAGACAAAAATCGTGAAAGTGAGCGACAGCTCTATTGTAACTCATCCTTTTGTAGCTAAAATAGATACGATTGTGCTTAGGGATACAATCAGGGCGGCTTTTGAGTTTCCGCAGAATCTTATGTCACTTCAAATTAATAAGAAGCCGGATTCTATGCTTGTTGCCAGGACAACTTTAATTACAACAGTAGAGAAGGAACGCCCCTGGTGGGAGACCGCATCGTATATTATCGGTGGTGCTTTTGTGGGTTATTTGATAGGGCATAAATAATAGTGTGATGATACAGTAGCATAAAAGTCATTCTGAACGAAACGTAGTGAAGTGAAGAATCCAGACTACATCATAAAAACAGGATTCTTCGCTACCCTCAGAATGATGTTTTTAGTGTTACAATCTAAATGTTAAATAATTACAATAATCATAAATAAGGAGCAAAAAAATGCAAAATAAAAATTTTCTTACAAGCGAGCTAATCACGCGGGATTTGCAGATGTTTCTTGCAGGAAACTTCGGCATACTGCCTAATCCCGACAAAGTCCTGCGTAAAACAGGCAAAACTATTGACATTTACCGCGATTTAAAGACCGACCCTCACGTCTGGAGCTGTGTCCAGTCGAGAAAAAGCGGGATATTGTCACTTGAATTTATTATCTCTCCTAACGGTGCTACAAACAGCATAGTAGCCGAAATCGAAAAAATGTTCTCCGATATGGACATACAGCAGGTTGAAAGGGATATACTCGAAGCTCCTTTATTCGGCTACCAGCCTCTCGAAATCCTGTGGAACTTCAAAGGAAGCGACAGGAAATTCCTATATCCTGAAAAAATCGTTGCAAAGCCGCAGGAATGGTTCTTCTATGATACAAACGGCGAATTTAGGTATAAGAAATCCGGAGAGCCGAAAGGTGTTCCCGTTCCACCTCTTAAAATCCTCAATGTACAATATGAAGCTTCCTATCTGAACCCTTACGGACATTCACTCTTAGGCAAATGCTATTGGCCCGTGATATTCAAGAACGGCGGCGTAAAATTCTGGGTGAATTTCACCGAAAAGTACGGAATGCCAATACTGATGGGACAATACACCCGCGGAGCAACAAACGACGAAGCACAGCGACTTGCCGACGAGCTTGCGAATATGACCGAAGATGCAGTGATCGTTGCTCCTTCTGATATTAAGCTGGAGATGCACGAAGCAGGCAGGGATTCATCAGTCAATTTATATAGCGAGCTAATTAAATTCTGCAATACGGAAATATCTAAAGTTATTCTTTCGCAGACTTTGACGACGGAATTGGACGGTGGTTCTTATGCCGCCGCACAGACGCATTATCAAATCAGGCAGGAGGTCATTCAATCGGATATAAGGCTTGTGGAGGCTGCAATCAATAAAATCATTCAGTATGTAGTTGACCTGAACTTCGCCGGCTCGAAATACCCGAAATTCAATATCTTAGTCAATGATGCGGATAATGTACAAAAAATAGACCGCGACCTGAAAATCTCCCAGACCGGTGCTGTGCAGTTCACAAAGAAATACTGGATGTCAAGTTATGGATTCAAAGAAGACGAGCTTTCAGTCAGTTAGGAATTAGGAGTGTGGAATTAGGAGTTTTTTTAATGTAGAATTTATATTTTCCCCTCTTGAGAGGGGAATTAAAGGGGTGTGTTGGGACTGATTGAAAGCATTTAAACGCAAAGTAAATGAAGTACACGCCAAGTGCCGCAAAGGTTTTTACTCTTTAGTATTTGCAAAACAATATAATTTTAAAAATATATCTTGACTTTTTCATTAATTATGTTTAAATTACATTATTAACCTGTAATTTTGGTATTTATTTTATAAAAGTAAGGTTTAATGTTCAGGAAAAATGGTTGGAATGCTGCATCAGTCAATACAATTCTCATTTGTAAAAAGAGAAAACTCTTATCTTTTACGTTACTATGCAGGAGCTTTGTAACTAACAAAAATTTACTTGTAATATTTGTTTTCTTCTTTATAGCTTCTATCTGCACTGCCCAAACGGGTATATGGACAGAACTTCACCCAACAAATTCACCTTCTCCAAGAGATGGTTTTGGTATGGCTGAAATTGGAAATGAAAAAGCTATCATATTTGGTGGTAGTAATTCAGATTCAGTATTTGATGAAACATGGATGTACGATTATAAGAAAAATACTTGGACAAAAATTAATACAATTATACATCCAAGTAAAAGATATGACCTGCGAATGTCAAAATTAACAACAAATAAAATATTGTTATTCGGTGGATGGTTACCATCGGGACTTATTAATGGAGGATATTATAACGATACGTGGATTTTTGATTTGGATTCTTTAACTTGGAACGAAATAAAACCTATTAATAACCCATCTCCAAGAGAAAATTTTGGATTAACTCAACTTATTGATGGAAAAGTATTATTATTTGGGGGAGACACTGTAGATTTAAGTTTGGCTAATGATACATGGATATTTAGTATTGATAGTAATAATTGGAAAAGAATATTGCTTAATTTTAATGATGAACCACCTCAATGCGAAGGAGCAATGCTCGCTCAAATTGATACAGGGAAAGTATTATTTTATGGGGGCTGGCATTATGAATTTTTGAATGAAACATGGCTTTTTGATTATAATTTAATACAATGGATTATGATAGAGCCAAAGAGTAATTCAATTCCTATTGCAAATTCGTCAATGTCAAATATAAGCAAAAATGAGGTTGTTTTATGGGGTGGTGATACTGATTCAGAAGGACATTATGATGAGATGTGGTTATTTAATTTAATTGATTCATCTTGGAAAAATATCCCTTCAAATGTAAAACCTGATGGAAGATATCTACATCGAATAATTAATTTCGGAGAAAATAATATATTACTCTTTGGAGGATTAAACAATTTAATAGAAGTTGAACACAATGATACATGGCTTTTTAAACTTTTATCTGATGGTGTAGAAGATAATTTATTCCAAAAAAATATCCCAAAATTTTATCTTATACAAAATAATACGGATCATATACAAACCAATATTAATGGAATACTTTATTATAGATTATATGACATATACGGTAAGGTTATAATAGATAAACAAGATAAAGTTATTAATGGTTATTTAGATTTTGACACATATGATTTAACAAACGGATTATATTTTCTTGTAGAACAATGCGGACAGAAGTCAGAAGTAATCAAGATATTGCTTGAAAGGTAATTAAACTGTATATATGCTATTTTATTATAATAATAAAAGGTGATTTGTGAAATTTTCAAAATATCTTCCTTTGACTTCATTATTGCTTTTCGTTTTAATGCTAAAACTTACATCTATGAATGCCCAAACTAAAGAAGAACCAAAAAATTCATTTGCCGATGTTAGTATTGGTTATGCTTACGATAAGGATGACTACTCAAATAAGTTCTTATCCCTTGGTCTTTGCAATTATGGTAAAATTTATGAGGATGTCTATTTTCTTACAGATATAAATCTGAATTTCGGCTTAAAAAATTCCAATGTCCCCTTCTATTCTAATTTTTTAGTGGGAGCAAGATTATTAGCCACAGGAAATTCATCTCTCAAATTATTTGTAGATATTGAATCAGGTCTTGCAATATACCAGGTAACACCCAAGATATTCAGCCAGGGGATTGCTTCCGCTTTAGGTATAGGATTCGGCTATAAAAATATTTTCATAGATTTTAAAATTAATTTTTTATACGGTAGAAATATATTGATTAGTCCAAATACACTCAGTATAGGATATACTTTTGGGAATTAGAAGTATTAAAATTAGATTGAAGCACTCCTTTTAAAGATAATCAATCATTTAATCCATTGTTCAGAAACTCTCTCAAGACTGAACCATAATTATTACTTGCATCAATTTTAGATTTTCCTAAAATTAATTTTTGGTTAATTAAAAATAATTTTATATATTTGCATTTTTCATATAAACGGAGAGAATTATGAAATCGAAGAATATACACTCATTGTTTTTATTTGTTTTAGTAATACTTATATACTCAGCCATAGCACCGGGAATATTGAGGTCTCAGTATCCTCAAAATGACACAATAAGAAAAATAATAATAGTGGGTGGTGACACTTATATACGCTTCGACGACCCTTTAGGCAGGCCCAATCGAGTCGAACTCTCCGTTGTCCAGGGCGACACTAATGGATTGAAAATCTATTATCCTGTTACTTACAGGGAATCTCATCGTTCTTATGCAATAACAGGTAAAATAGAAGGCGAATATTTAGTTCGTGCAAAATATTATTGCCAGGCAAAAGGTAGCGAAGCGGACAGCGGAACTGAATATGTGCATGTATCGGTCTTAACTTATATCCCTTTAATTTCGAATGACCATTTTCTCGATTCAAGCTACAAGCAGGCGCCCGATGTCAGCAGTATTATATCAGTAGATGTTAGTGAAATACATGACTTGTACAACGAATCAAAAAATTTCAAATATAAATCATATTTTATCTTTACACCAACAAAGATTTATCAAATGTTTAAAGATCCTCCGAATATAAACACTTATGATTTTTGGAATGCTCCTAAGGGTAGAAGAATCGTTGAAATTAGTCCAAGCAAAGGTGAGGATAATATTCTGAATATCTTGCTCGATGACGGTACTATTTACAGGGCTATACATAAACCGGATTTTGGATTTGCTGAACCTGTAAAACTCGAGAAACCGCCAAATCTTTCTATATCGGAATACTGGATGAATCTAAAAGGTGACGCTCTTTATCTCCGTTCCAACACTACTTTATATGTCAGCCGTGATTACAGTAAATCATGGCAAACTGATACAAGTGGTCTCAATGGCGCTTTTATAAATGCAATTGAATTAGACAGCAGTCAGAATGTTTATTTAGCAACTTCAACGAGTTTATTTAAACAGGGTCCTAATGATAATAACTGGACTCCGGTTTCATCCCTATCGGCAACATATATTTCTTCTATATTCATTGACCATTCTGACCGTATTTTCGCAGCAAATTTTTTAGGTGTTTACATGAGTACCGACAGGGGAAATACCTGGGTTATTGATACCGCCGGCTTGTCAGGCAACATAATTCAGAATTTTTCCGATGACGCTTATGGAAATATTTATGCAACTACTCTTTCGGCATTTGCCCCGAATAAATTATTGCGTTCAACTGGCGGTACCGGTGCATGGACAGAGATTGCCCAATCCGTCAGGGCTTTGGCAGTGAATAACAGTGATATCGGCGTATTTCATACAGTAGCCGGAGACAGTACCCTTCTTCTTGGAACGCTATTCGGATTGTTCCAAAGCACAGACCAGGGGGCAACATGGGCAGAGGCAAATGCCGGACTTCCCGCTACCAATTTTTATAATCTTATTAAGAATGCCGACGGGACTGTTTTCCTGAGTTCCAATCGCGGTATATATAATGGAACCTTAAATGATTCAACAAATTGGAAAAAAATCTATCCCGTTAACGGTTATATGAATGGTCCTACGCTTTTCAAGGATGTTCACGGAGTGCTATATACACAGGGACCTGCACGAACAGTGAATTATAATACAGTCCCTCAATTTACTTATACCAGTACCGACAATGGAGCAACATGGTTGCCTGATACGCTTGGTATCAGTACTATCCCTGTAATGGGTTTATTTTATGTCGAATCAGACGGTGTTCAACACATGGCGGTTCAGCAGATTGATAAGGCAATTTTATTATTCAGCAAATCACTGGGTGCGGCATGGGTTCCGGATGAAAAGGGCTTCGGCAGTTCACATAGTGATTTTGTACAATCTTTCGGTTCTGACCGCCTGGGAAATCTTTATCTTTCAACTTCAAACGGCAACACTACAGGCAATCTATGGAAACGTACGCCTTTGGGGGACTGGTCATTGGATACTTCCGGTCTAAATGGAGATATTGTCTATAATACAATTGGAGGTCTGAAAGGAGATAAATATAGTATTGGCTATAACATGGGATTATTACATTCGGACGGAATCTCCTGGAGCCGTTTACCGGTCCCCACAGGCTTGGGAAAAGTTACGGGTGTTTCCGCAATTTCCGTTGATTCCAGCGGAGCCTTGTTCGCCGCCTATTCAAGTGGTCCGGATATAAATAATGAATTTCCAAACGGCGTATATTTCACAAAGGATAATGGTAAAAACTGGTCTTTGGTAGGACTTGACAGTATTGTTGTATCAAAACTGATTTCTTTTGGCGATACGACTTATGCCCTTACAAGCGAAGGTATCTTTTCTTTAACTCAGCAAGCCGCTTCTGCAGTTCCTGAGTTTGTATTTAGTACATATACACCGAACTTTAATATTTATCCTAATCCTGATGATGGAGAAGTAACAGTCTCTTATTCGCTTTCTGCCAGGTCAAGTGTGCGAATAGAACTAATCAATTTTATCGGGCAGCAAATTGCAATAATTTATGATAATATTCAGGAACAAGGTCAATATGATAAGAAATTCGATACCGGTCAACTTTCAAGCGGTAGCTATTTAATCAGAATGACTATTGATGGAAACTCTGGAGTAAAGCTGATATCCGTAGTGAAGTAGAAATATTTTCATCTTGTTCCAAAGTCCTGCTTGGGAATACTGAATGTACGTTACTAAGCTCCTGCTTAGTAACGTTAGGGAAATGTTCCTAAATAGGTTTTTCAACTACCCTTCCGTTCACATATTTGTGAAGGATACTTGTAATAAGAGTTTGGTAGGGCATTCCTTCTTCTATTGCTTTACGTTGGAGTAACTCAAGGTCTCTTTGCATAATGCGTATATTTATACGTTTATCTTTTCGCAAGGCAGCCCTGGCATATTCAGTATATTTAGCTATTTCTTTCTTTACATTTTTTACCGACTGCCATTCGCCTTTTTCAAAAGAACGAAGAAGCTCTCTTTCTTCTTTATCGAGTTTTGTTTTCATTTTTCTTATCCTCCAAATATTTTTTTGTAGCTTTTCTACTTGGCATTATAGTTTTCAGAAATATTTCTGTTTCATTTTCAACAAAAGGAACTAAATAGATATACTCATTAATATTAATAACAAACATTTTTTGTCCAGTATATTTTTCTTGATTTGGATTTTCAATTGTGTCAATTAAATAACCATTATCAAGGTAATTTATTATCTCCTCAAATGAGATGTTCCGTTCAATTTTTAATAGTACGTTCTTTGCAATGTTCCAATTGTAATTTTTCATTATGCAAATTAATACATTGTACGCTTATTGTCAACAATTATTTTATTTGGGGAATAAAAAAGTTTATATGAAATTAGAAATATCTAAATTTATTTTCCCACCTTTTTCCCAAGCTCCAGCTTGGGAACATCTGTATGTACGTTACTAAGCAGGAGCTTAGTAACGAGAGGAAAAAAGGTATTCTTATAAATTTTTAATTCTTAATTTTAAATTTCCTATCATTCATCTTTTTTATCAACAATATGCGGTGCGGAGTCTGCGAAAGAGCCGCCGTCAATGTTGATTGATTTTAATGCTTCAAGAGTCTGCTTGCTCAATGGCGGTAATTCTTCGCCGCGAATTAGCATATCAAGTTCATCGCCATCCAATACTTCTCTTTCCAATAAAATTTTGGCAAGACGGTGAAGCATGTCAATATGGTCAGACAGCAAAAATTCCGCTCTTTCATAAGCAGTAAGCAGGATTCTGCGGACTGCTGTATCTATTGCCTGTGCAGTGTTTTCGCTGTGGTCTCGTGGCTGGGAAATCTCCCTGCCTAAAAAGACCTCTTCCTGCGTGTTTGCATATCTGACCGGACCAAGCTCCTCGCTCATACCCCAATCGCATACCATTTTCCTTGCAAGCAAAGTTGCTCTTTCAATATCATTAGCCGCACCTGTGGTAAGAGTGTCGAAAATCAGCTTTTCTGCGGCTCTCCCAGCCATCAAGGTAATAATGCGGGTTTCTATATATGTCCTCGAGAATGAATGTTTATCTTCAAGCGGTAATTGTGAGGTCATTCCTAATGCTCTGCCTCGTGGAATAATCGTAACTTTATGCACAGGGTCAGCATCTTCGAGGAATTTCCCGATTAGTGCATGTCCCATTTCGTGGTAAGATGTCATTTCTTTTTCCTTGTCGGAAATGACCATGCTCTTTCTCTCGATTCCCATCAATACTTTATCTTTAGCATTTTCGAAGTCGTACATTGTTACTTTGTCGCTGTTCCGCCTTGCACCTAACAAAGCGGCTTCGTTTACGATATTGGCAATATCCGCTCCGGCAAGCCCGGGAGTGCCTTTTGCAAGTACTTCGAGGTTTACGTCATCTCCGAGAGGTATGGTCTTTGTATGAACTTTGAATATACCTTCCCTGCCTTTAACGTCAGGACGGTCAACGACAACCTGCCTGTCGAATCTGCCTGCACGTAATAAAGCCGGGTCAAGTACATCCGGACGGTTTGTGGCGGCAATAATAATAACACCGCTGTTTTGCTCGAATCCGTCCATTTCGACTAATAACTGATTTAATGTCTGTTCCCTTTCGTCATGTCCTCCGCCGAGACCTGCACCGCGATGGCGACCGACTGCATCAATTTCATCAATAAATACAAGGCATGGAGAACTCTTTTTCGCCTGCTCGAATAAATCTCTTACCCTGCTGGCACCCACACCCACGAACATTTCGACGAAATCGGCACCGGAAATGGAATAAAATGGTACATTTGCCTCACCGGCAACAGCACGTGCAAGAAGTGTCTTGCCTGTTCCCGGAGGTCCAAGAAGAAGAACGCCTTTAGGTATTTTACCGCCCAATTTCTGGAATCTTGCGGGGTCTTTCAAAAATTCGATAATTTCTTCAAGCTCGTATTTAGCTTCGTCTGCACCGGCAACATCCTGGAAAGTAACTTTTGACTGCCCGTCGGTTAATAATTTAGCACGGGATTTTCCGAAAGAGAAAATACCTTTGGCACCGCCTGCACCTTGCATTCGCCGCATGAAGAATACATATAAGCCTATTATTAAAATCCATGGGGCTATCGAGAGAAGAACATTCCATAATGGGCTTTCCGCTTCTTCATATTTCCATTCTATTCCTTTAGATGCCCAAATCTCTTCCGTTTTTGTATCGAGAACACCGAGCTTAGTGGTAAAAGTCTTTACTTCCCGAAGCTGTCCTTCAATTTCGATATTGACTTTTTGCTTTAATTCACCCTGCATATCAAAATCATTTAACTGCGATTTTTTGATGACGGCAGAATAAATCTGGTTATCGTTCAATAATTTCTGGTATTGGGAATATGTAATGGGCCAAACAGGCTTTTGACTGCTGTGCATAAACATATAAATTGTAATGGTGGTAACAAATAAAATAATCCAGATAAAAATGTTGCGCATCATTTTTAATTGCTGGTCTTTACCGGAGCCGCCCATCCTGTTGAAGTCCCCCAGGGGATTAAATTTTTTATCCTTATTACTTTTATTTTTCTGTGGTTCAGATGAATCACTCATAACTATATCTCCGTTCAATATTTAATTTTAATTGTCAATCATAGAAATTCATTGACGCAAAAATAATAACTTAATTGCTAAATAGTTTAAAAATTATTAAGATTGCCCCTGTTGATAACTTGACGAACAATTAATCGTTAAATTTCCTATCTTTGCAGTCAGCATAATCATTAATTCAGACGAAGGTTTTAAATAGAGGAAGCAATGCCGGATTTTGTACATTTACATAATCATACTCATTATTCGCTGCTCGATGCGACCTGCCAGCCACAGCAGTTAATCAATGCCGCTATCGAGGACGGGCAGAAGGCTATTGCACTCACTGACCATGGGGTTATGTTCGGATGCTTCGAATTTTATAAAAAAGCTAAGGAATCCAAAATAAAGCCTGTTATCGGTTTCGAAGCATATGTTGCCAACGGAAGCAGATTTGATAATTCTGCCGGAAAAACCAAAACAAAAAAGAAAAATTATTTTCATCTCTTACTTTTAGCCAAGAATAAAATCGGCTACAAAAATTTAATAAAGCTGACTACATTAGCACATACCGAAGGCTTTTACTATAAGCCGAGAATTGACAGGGAACTTATTGCAAAATACCACGAAGGAATAATTGCCGGTTCAGCGTGCATTGCCGGTGAAATCAGTGCCAATCTTATCAGGAATGACTATGAAGCCGCCTACAAAGCAGCAAAGTTTTACCAAAGTATATTCGGCGATGATTATTATATCGAATTGCAGAACCATAACTTACTCGAAGATGAAATAGTTCTTTCGCAGGCACCGAAAATCGCAAAGGAATTAGGCTTAAAGCTGCTTGCAACGAATGATATTCACTATCTTAAAAGCGAGCATGCCTATGCCCATAATGTCCATCTTCATATAAGGGACGTTACTGCAAATAATGCAGGGGAAGTTGATATTTACAAACTGCGTTACAGGACTCCTGAAATGTATTTCAAAACGCAGGATGAAATGTGCTTATTGTTCAAAGATTTTCCCGAAGCATTGGAAAGTACAATTGAAATTACCGACAAGTGCGACCTAAGCCTCGAGACAAAGATTTTTATGCCCGATTTTCCCATTCCTCCCGAATCTAAATCCAAAACTTTGGATGATTATCTCGAGGAATTGACTTTTAAGGGCTTATACCAACGATACCCTAATCCTTCCGAAGAAATAATAGCAAGGGCAAGATTCGAGCTTGATGTAATCAAGAAAATGCAATTTCCGGGCTATTTTTTGATTGTTCAGGATTTCATAAATGCCGCGAGAGAGCTTGGAGTTAGAGTAGGTCCCGGTAGAGGCTCAGCGGCGGGAAGCATTGTCGCCTATTCGCTGCGTATAACAAATGTTGACCCATTGCCTTATGATTTGTTGTTCGAGAGATTCCTCAATCCCGACAGAATCTCCATGCCCGATATTGACATTGATTTCAGCGATGACAAGAGGGATAAGGTTATCGAATATGTAAAAGAAAAATATGGTGCAAATTCCGTTTCGCAGATAATAACTTTCGGAAAACTATCCAGCAGGGCAGTGCTTACAGACGTAGGCAGGGTGCTGGGTGTCGAGCTTAGTAAAATTAAGAGCATCACATCAAAAATACCTGTAATTCAGGGCAAAGTTGCCGACTTAAAGGATGTTTTAGAACTTCCTGAATTGAAATGGGTGAAAGACAGCACTGACCCTAAGATAAAAGAATTAATCAATTTCTCTCTGCTTCTCGAAGGAATTATAAGAAATGCAAGCACTCATGCGGCGGGCATAGTCATTGCACCCGGGGATATAACGGATTTCGTTCCGCTTTATTCGCCTCCAAAGCTTAAGAATCAGAGCGTAGACGTTGCGACGCAATACTCTATGAATGAGCTTGAGGACGCAGGTCTTCTTAAAATGGATTTCCTCGGCTTGAGGACTTTGTCAATCATTGACCATACGCTCGATATGATAAAGGATAACTATGGTCTCGATTTGGATATTGATAAAATAAATTTTGAGGACGAAAAGACGCTTGCACTGCTTGCAAACGGAAATACACTTGCCGTATTCCAGTTTGAATCTCAGGGTATGCAGGAGTATCTGCGACAATTGAAGCCAAAAAACCTCGAAGAGCTTACCGCCATGAATGCCCTTTACCGCCCAGGACCTATTGAAAATATTCCTGAATTTATTGACAGGAAGCACGGGAAGAAGCCTATTAAATACCTGCACCCGATTATGGAAAAATCTCTACAAAATACTTATGGTGTCATCGTTTACCAGGAGCAGGTTATGCAGTTGGCAAGGGATATTGCAGGATTCTCTCTCGGAGAAGCGGATATTTTAAGGCGGGCTATGGGCAAAAAGAAGCAAAAGGAAATGGACAAGCTCCAGCCGCAATTCATCGAAGGTGCCGCAAAAAATGGTATAGACAAAAAGCTGGCACTTGTGATTTTCGATTTAATCCTGAAATTTGCTCATTACGGCTTCAATAAATGCCATGCATTGGCATACTCTTATCTTGCTTTCCAGACGGCTTGGTTGAAGACTCATTATCCTGCCGAGTTTCTTGCCGCCAATATGACAGCCGAGCTGCACAATCTCGATAAAGTCGTAATGCTCAAAGAAGAAGCAAATAATTTCAATATAAGTGTTCTTCCGCCTGATGTAAACAGGTCCTATGCTGAATTTACGGTATATGATAATGCAATTATTTTCGGATTGGCAGGAATAAAGAATGTTGGAGTTTCTGCAGTTGAGAGCATCATTACGGCACGCCGCGAAAAACCTTTTTCTTCATTTTTCGATTTTGTTGCAAGGACTGATTCAAAACTGATTAACAAACGTGCATTAGAGGCACTGATTTGTGCAGGTGCATTCGATTCCATGAATATAGGACATCGGGCAGCATTATTCGATTCGATAGAGACCGCACTCGAATACGGCAGGGCTTATGATGAAAATGCAAAAAATCAGGATAATCTTTTCGGTGTTAGCACTACGACAGGACTTGTAGAGCCGCATATAAAAGATGTTTCCGAATGGTCCGAAAAAACTCGCTTAGAAAAGGAAAAAGAAGTGCTTAACTTTTACTTAACCGGTAACCCGATGGACAGGTTTAAGCCTCATCTGGAATCGCTTTCTACTCTATTTCTCGGAAATAGGGAAAGCAAATTGCTCGGTCAGCAGTGCAGGGTTTGCGGGATGATTTCAAGTGTCAGAACGCACTATGACAGGAAGCAAAAACCTATTGCATTCGTCGTGCTTGAAGATTTTACGGGAAGGGCTGAATTAATTTTCTGGAGCGATGCTTATGCTAAATATGGAGATTTGCTATCACAGGATTCAGTCCTGATGTTTATAGGTAAATCTGAACTCAACGGCGAAGGCATAAAAGTTGTCGTGGACGAAGTGCTGACGCTGGAAGAAGCCGTAAAACGCTATGCAAAAGGATACAACATCTGGATAGATTTGGAGAGGGCAGATAAGGAATTTATCGAGACTTTCCATAAAAATTTCCGCGACAATTCTTCAAAAAATACGCTTATTTTTAATCTCTACAATAAATCGCAAAAGTACAGGTCTCGGTATGTAATCTATGAATACGACGTACCTTTGAACAATAAAACCGCAGTACAGATAATTGATTATTTCGGCAGGAACAACGTGAAATTCCTCACGGATTAGGTTTAAAACTCCACCCCCTTAATCCCCCGCCAGCGGGGGATTTTTACACAATTTCCCTCTCCTTTGGAGAGGGACCAAGGGTGAGGTTTTTCTATTTCTACTTCTATTTCTATGTTTTATATTCTAAAATCGGGTTAGGTTTATTGTTCCTATTTCTCCGGCAAAGGGCTTTTGTTCAGTGAATGATGGAGACCCACCTCACCCCAACCCTCTCCAAAGGAGAGGGAGAAAGAAGCGTGGAGTAATCACTACTCTTTATCTCACCTTCTCAAATTTATACGTTTCCGTTTTTCCTGAATAATTTATATTTGCAATATACATCCCTGCGGGCAGGTCGCTTATATTCACGGTTATTTGTTCTGAATACGGTACAATACATTCAACCTTTTTCATAAAATTCCCTTTGTAGTCAAAAATGCAAATTGAATTAGCTTTTAGCCCAGGCTCTAAGGGTAGCGTTATTTCATTTCCTGAAGGATTTGGATATAAAAACCTTCTCTGCTCTTGTGGCAAATCTTTTATTCCTGTATGAGTC
>JBEKWK010000003.1:0-28846 GCA_049513175.1 FCB group bacterium | reverse complement strand
TATCATTAAGAATGTTAAAAAATTTCGGTGAACATGTTCCTTCTTTAGCTGTTGATATTGCTTATCATCGCCGTACGGAAATAGATTACTTCAATGGCAAAATTGTAGAATACGGAAGAAAGCATTATCTGCAGACACCGCTCAACCTGACATTTACAAATCTCGTAAAGGCGATTACTAAAAAAGAGAAGTTTGAATGAAAAATGAGTTGTTAGTTATTATTTTCATTAATAGAATATTTTTATTAAAGTAAAATTATATTAGAAATAATATTTAAAAAAATTCAATTTTAAAAGGAAGTTTAGGAGTCTTCAGATGGTAGAATTTGATATATCTTTAAAAAAGAAACAAAAGATGCCGGCAATTCCCGTTCATATTCTTAATATGGAGTCTTATAAACCGGGAAGAGCTATCGAAGATGTCAAAAGAGAGTTTGGACTTGAAAGAATAATTAAATTAGCATCTAACGAAAATCCTCTGGGCGTTTCACCAATGGCTATTCAGGCTATGCTCAGTTCAATTCATGAAATTAACAGGTACCCCGATATATCGAGCATGCTTTTAAGAAATAAATTATCTGAGGTATTTAATCTAAAATTTGATAATATATTAACAGGGCATGGCTCCGAAGCTATTATGCAATCTGTTCTGCGTACGTTTTTACTTCAAGATGATGAGGTTATTACAAGCGAAGGTTCATTCGTTGGGTTTTACGTTATGGCAAAAGCCCAGGGACTAAATATGAAACTTGTACCTTTAAAAAATTATACATTTGACCTAAAAGCTATTGCTGATAATATCACTTCTAAAACAAAACTGATTTATCTCGTTAATCCGAATAACCCGACAGGAACTTCATACACAAAAGAAGAATTCGATGAATTTATTGACATAGTACCATCCAATATATTGGTGATAGTAGATGAAGCATATTACGAATTTGTCCAGGAAAATTTGAATTATCCAAATTCATTGCAGTTTACTCAAAAAAATATAATCACTCTTAGAACATTTTCAAAAGCTTACGGTTTAGCCGGAATCAGAGTAGGTTACGGTTTTGCCGATGATAATTTAGTTAAATATATACTAAAGGTACGCCTTCCCTTCGAACCCGGAATACCTTCTCAAGCCGCAGGGGTTGCAGCCTTGCTCGATACACAATTTTTAGATTATTATCTGAAATTAAATAATTGCGGGAAAGAATATCTTTATAATTTTTACGAAAGACAGGGAATCGAATATATAAAATCAGATGCTAACTTTATAATGAATGTATTTGATTCGGAAGAAACAGTAAATAATATTACTCAAAAGCTGATGAGAAGAGGCATTATAATCAGACCTCTTAAACCATTTGGACTTCCGCATTGTATAAGGGTTACAATAGGATTACCTGAAGAAAATGAGATTTTTGCTAAAAACCTGAGAGAAATACTGTAAAAACTATTTTTAATTAATTTTAAGAAGCCGAATTATGGATGCAAAGAAATATAAAATTGGTGTCGTTGGATTAGGACCCGTCGGTCTTATACTTTCTACGTTTCTAAAGGAAGCAGGATGCTATTTAGCTGTATGTGATTTTGTAAAAGAAAAAATGAATCTTATACATAATGAAGGAATAAATTTAGTCGGAAAAATGGAAAAATCCTGTTTCGTTGATTATGCTTTTTCTTCCTTAGATGAACTGCTTAATCACGATATAGATATCCTAATCTGTTCTGTTAAAGCTTACCATGTTGATTTTATATTGGACCAAATTTTTGAACACTGCAAAAATAAAGACCTGCTAATAATCTGTGCTCAAAATGGCATTGGCGTCGCTCAAAAATATGCAGACAGGTTTGGTATGTCAAAAGTATTCCGAATGGTAGTAAACTATGCCGGGAATCTTTTTGCTCCCAATACGGTTAATGTTACTTTTTTTAATCCTCCGAATTATATATCTTCCAAAGATGACTCAAGAACAGATGTCAGCGAATGGTTTGCTGAAGTTCTGACTTCAGTAGGACTAACGACTGTTAGCACGGACTCATTTACACAAGCAAATAAAGTTTGGGAAAAAACAATATTGAATGCAGCGCTAAGCCCATTATGTGCCATATCCAAACTTACAATGAAGGAGGCTATGGTTAATCCGGATACAAATGAAATAGTAGAAAAGATTATTTTGGAAGCAATGGAAGTCGCAAAAGCCGAAGGTATCCAATTGCCTGATAATTTCGTAAAATTATGCATCAGATATCTGAAAAATGCAGGAGACCATTTCCCTTCACTTGCCGTTGATTTGATGAACAAAAGGGAAACTGAGATTGACTATATGAATGGTAAAATTGTCGAGTTCGGGAAAAAATATTATAAACGAACTCCGTTGAATCTTACATTTACGAATTTAGTCCGGGCAATCACGGAGAAGAATCTTGAAGAATGATGTTTTATTTATTTTTTCTGCTATCTAAATAATGTGATATTTCTAAAATTCAGAAGTGATTTCAATTAATAAACATATTAAGCCTGTTTCAGCTTTAATTTTAGCTGCCGGAGAATCAAAAAGGATGAACTATCCTAAATCTTTACTACCCGTGTCAAACGGGGCAAGATTCATTGATAAAATCATCCGGGAATTTGTGAACTTCGGTTGCAGAGAAATTCTTGTTGTAATTAATAAAAATTTAAAAGACTATATTTCCTATGACGGTAACATAAAAATAATTGTAAATGAAAATCTTGCGTATGAAAGGTTTTATTCAATAAAAATCGGTTTACGTGAATTATACATTCTTAAACCTTCAACTCAAGATGATATTTCAGAATTTTGTTTTATTCATAATGTTGACAATCCATTTATCAGTGGAGAAATATTGAGCACTTTGTATAAAAATAAGCTTGAAGACGGGTACGTCTTCCCTACTTTCAACGATAAAGGAGGACATCCTATACTTATGGGGAAGAAAATAATCAATGCTATTATTTCTGAAGAAAAAAATGATTTGAACTTCAGAGAATTTTTAAATAATTATATATATAAAAAAATTGAACTCAACGATGATTCTATTTTAATAAATATTAATTCAATGAAAGATTATAACCAATATATTAATATTTAAAATGATTGATATTTTTGAAAAAATAATTGAATTAAGAAAGGACATGACCAAAGCTGTTTTATGTACTGTGGTCTCTTCAAAAGGTTCCACTCCCAGAAAAGCAGGTTCAAAAATGGTTGTTGCTGAAAATGAGAATATCTTTGGTACAATCGGTGGTGGTGTTCTTGAAACTAAAGTGATTGAAAAAGCATTGGAAATGATGAATACTTCTTTACCTCAAATTGTAAGTTATGACCTTACTAAAGACCTTAATATGGCTTGTGGAGGCTCTGTTGAAGTTTATTTTGAATCAGTTTCAAAGCAATACAAATTATATATTTTTGGTGCAGGGCATATCGCAAAAGCTTTGGTGAGACTAATGGCTTCTCTCGATTATAATATTTATGTTATAGATGACAGAGATAATATTTTTAATGATTGGGATTCAGATTTAAATAATTCTCATATTTCAAAAATTGTGTCTCCGTACAAAAATTTTCTCGATGAACATCCCTCCGACATTAATACTTTTATTGTTATCGTAACCTATGAACATTCTTCTGATAAGGAAATTCTAAGACATTATATAAAACAAGATTTTGCTTATATTGGAATGATAGGAAGTAAAAGAAAAGTTGAAGAAACAAAGAAATTATTTATCTCTGATAATTTTGCAACAGGAGAAGAACTAGAAAAAGTTGATATGCCAATCGGCTTGGATATCAAAGCTGAAGGTCCCGAAGAAATTGCAATAAGCATTGCCGCAAAATTAATTTTAGAAAAAAACAAATTAGCAATTAATCCTGATTAGCTTAATAAAAATGGCAAAAGAAAAACAAAAAATTAAAATTTATATAGATGAAACCCTTTGTAAAGGTTGTGATATATGTAAGGAATTGTGTAAGGAAAAAGTATTTATTACATCCGAACATATTAATTCACTCGGTTATTATGTACCGGTACCGGTAAATATTACCCGATGCAACGCATGTATGATTTGTGAATTGATATGTCCCGAGCTTGCAGTTATCATAGAAAAAACAGATATTAAATAAAAAATTATGAATAGATTCGATTATTTAAATACATTGAAAAACAAGTCCCGTTTCATACAGGGAGATGAAGCGGCGGCTTATGGAGCATTATACGCAGGCTGTAATTTTTTCGCAGGTTATCCCATAACTCCTGCATCGGAAATAGCGGAACTCATGGCGAGGGAATTGCCAAAGTGTGGCGGATATTATATACAGATGGAAGATGAAATTGCGAGTATGGGAGCTGTCATCGGTTCTGTATGGGCTGGTGGAAAATCCATGACGGCAACATCCGGTCCTGGATTTTCACTTATGCAGGAACATATTGGCTATGCATGTATGACTGAAACTCCCTGTGTAATAGTTGATGTTCAACGCTCCGGACCTTCTACGGGACAAGCGACTAAGGGGGCACAAGGTGATATGCTCCAGGCACGCTGGGGAACTCATGGCGACCATGAGATTATTGCACTTTCACCTTCATCCGTTCAGGAATCCTTCGATTTAATGCTTGAAGGTTTTAACCTATCGGAAAAATTCAGGAATCCTGTTATTATTCTTCTTGACGGAGAAATCGGACATATTCGCGAGAAAATCACATTTCCGGAACCAGTATTAGTTTCTGTTACAGAAAGAAATATCAGTAAAGAAAAAACAGATGTTTTCGGTGGTATGAGAATACCTCCAATGATTGAATTTGGTGCGGGACAAAGAATCCATGTTACAGGCTCTACTCATAAAAGTAATGGAATGCGAGATGTATCAACGATGGAAGTCCACGATAAACTTATACGCCGTCTCAACGAAAAGATTTCTATGAGCCGGGATGAAATTGTCCAATACGAAGAAAAATTCACTGAAGATATGGATTACCTTGCAGTTTCGTATGGTGCATCTGCCAGACCTACAATGGGTGCCGTTCTAAAGCTGAGAGAAAAGGGAATAAAAATCGGCTTTATTAGATTGATAACTATTTGGCCCTTTCCTCAAAATGTATTTAAGAGTTTTGGCACGGGATTAAAAAAAATATTCGTACCGGAAATGAATCTAGGTCAAATGTCCAGGGAAATAGAGCGTTTTGTTCATTGTGATGTTATTCCTATATCTAAAATTGGAGGAGTAGCTCACAAGATTTCAGAAATTATGGGACAAATAGAAAATATCATTGGAAATTAATTATGCGAAACCAACTTTTAAAATATCTTCGTACTGAAACTCTGCCGACAGAGTTTTGCCCCGGTTGCGGCGGTGGTACAGTTTTAAATATTTTCTGCCATGTGATAGATGAGATGAAAATTAATCCCGATGATATAATTACTGTTACCGGCATTGGCTGTTCATCATGGATTCCTTCACCCTATTTTTCGGCAGATACTTTACATACTACTCACGGAAGGGCGATTGCATTTGCAACAGGAGTTAAAGTTATGAAGCCCGAAAAACATGTCATAGTAATTGCCGGGGACGGCGATATTGCAGGAATAGGTGGAAATCATCTAATCCATGCAGCACGCAGAAATATTGACCTAACTGTGCTTCTCGTTAATAATTACATTTATGGAATGACAGGAGGACAGGTCAGTCCTACGACTCCTTTTTCAACAGTTACAACCACCACTCCATTCGGAAATGCCGAGCAGCCTTTCAGAATTGCTGAACTTGTAGCTGCTGCCGGGGCGGCTTATGTTGCAAGATGGACTACTTATCATATTTTTCAACTTAAAAAAGCAATAAAAGATGCTATAAATAAAAAGGGCTTTTCTTTTGTCGAGATATGCTCGCAATGTCCCACAAGCTATGGCAAACGAGTCGGTAAACGGGAAGGAATTGACCAGCTCAAAGATTTTAGGGATAAATCAATTAGTATAAATTCTGCTACTGATGAACAAAAGATTGACACTGGAGAACTGTATATTATCGGAAAGCTTGTTGAACGCTCAAGACAGGAATTCGTTGATTCGCTGAAAAATATTAATGAAAAATTCGAGGTTGCATAAATGAATATAAGATTTTGCGGTTTTGGTGGACAAGGTATTATATTATCCGGTGTAATTTTAGGATGGGCGGCTGTTCTCGACAATAAGAATGCACTTCAGACACAATCTTACGGTAGCTCGGCAAGAGGCGGAGCATGTAAATGCGATGTATTTATTCAGGATTCTTACATATACGAACTTGAACCCGAAGATTACGACATTCTAGTTGCCTTTTCCCAGCCTGCATTTAATAAATATAAAAATTCCATAAAGAACGGAGGTTGTCTCTTTTTTGACAGCGATTTGGTCAACATTGGCGAGTTCAATGGAAATAATTTTTCAATTACTGCAACAGATATTGCATTTAAAGAATTTCAACAGAAAGTATTTGCAAATTCGATTATGCTTGGTTTTATTTCTGCAAAGGCAGGCATTGTAAACAGGGAGGCTATTGAAAGCAGCATTAAATCTTACGTTCCGGCAAAAACAGCCGATGATAATATTAAAGCTTTTAGGCTAGGTTTAAATTTATAAATAAAATATTCTATAAAATTTATAATCAAAAAAATGCTATATACAGATATAAATTATTACAAACCCAAATCATTAAGCGAAGCATCGGAAATTCTGATGAATAATGATAATACTGCTCTCATAGCCGGTGGTACTGATTTATTGGTAGAAATTAAAAAAGGAATGAGAACGGTAAATAATTTCGTCTCCCTCTCAAATATTATAGAATTGAAAAAAATTGAAGAAGTTGCTGATAATTTCTATATCGGAGCCGGCCTAACACATTCGGAAATTATTTCGTCTCCATTAATTAAAAGTAAAATACCTGCTTTATCTTATGCTGCATCTAAAATAGGTTCACACCAAATCAGAAACGTTGGAACAATAGGAGGTAATCTCTGCACAGCAGCATCCTGTGCCGATACTGCCCCAATTTTATTAGCTTATGATTCCTTAATTGAATTAGCTATGGATAATTCAGTCAGGACATTACCATTAAAAGAATTTTTAATTTTCCACCATAAAACAGCAATCAAAACTAATGAAATAATGACACGTATAATTATCCCGAAAAAGAAAAATGTAAACTCTGCATACTTTGAAAAGTTTGGAATACGGGAAGCTTCGAGTATATCTGTTGCATCCTCTGCAGTTTATATGGAATTTGAATCCGGTATTTGTAATAATATAAAAATCGTCATCGGTGCCTGTTCGCCAACACCAATTATTAGCGATAATGCTAATCAAATTTTATTCGATAAAAATATTGATGATTTGAAAAACAATAAAGAAATTATAGAAACTGCAGGAATAGCTGCTTCTAAAGATAGTGTTCCTATTGATGATATACGTGGGAGTGCGGATTACAGGCGACATTTGGTAAAAGTTCTTACCTGTAAGGCACTGTTTAATGCAATAAAACAAATTAATTAAGAAATAAATGAAACAGTTAATAAAAATAAATGTAAACGGTAATGATTACGAATTAGCTGTAAAACCAGGGCTGCTCCTCGTGGATTTACTTCGTGATGGATTAAGATTAACGGGAACAAAAAAAGCCTGCGGACATGGTGACTGCGGAGTATGTACGGTACTTATGAACGGCAAAGCCGTAAATTCTTGTCTCATATTTGCATTGGAAGCTGATGGAAAAAGAATCGAAACTATCGAAGGTCTTTCCAATGCTTTGGAACTACATCCTATTCAGCGTGCATTTGTTGAAGAGGGTGCTATCCAATGCGGCTTTTGTACTTCGGGAATGATAATGAGAATCAAATCTTTTCTCGATGAAAATCCTAATCCAGACACTGAAGAAATTAAAGAAGCTATCAGCGGGAATTTATGCAGGTGTACAGGCTATACCAAAATAATCGAAGCTGTGGAAACAACGGTTCAATATCTTCATGGAAAAACACCTGAAAAAATCGAATATGCACCTCAAAAATCTGCTATGAATCTTTCTGTAGTTGGAAAACGTTTGCCGAAAATTGATGCACCTGATAAGGCAACAGGAAGAGCAATTTACACAGATGATATTAGCTTATCCAATATGCTTTATGGAAAATTGTTACTAAGTCCTTTTGCTCATGCTAAGATTTTATCAATAGATACTTCTGAAGCAGAAACTCTGCCCGGAGTAAAAGCTGTCCTGACAAGTAAGGATGTTCCTGATATTACATGGGGAACATCCCCACCGAGATATGATGAATATGTTCTGGCAAGAGATAAAGTCCGCTATGTTGGTGATGTTGTTGCGGCTGTGGCGGCAATTGATGAAGAAACTTGCTATAATGCACTTGAATTAATAAAGGTGGAATACCAGGAATTACCTGCTGTTTTTAATCCTGTTGATGCCATGAAAGATGATGCTCCGAGACTCTTTGACGATAAATACGAACATAATATCAATACTCATGTAGACCATCATTTTGGGGATGTTAACAAAGGTTTTGCAGAAGCGGATTTTGTAAAAGAAGCAACGTTCGTAGGTAATAGGGTTTATCAGAATCCAATGGAACCTCACTGTGCCATAGCTGAATGGGACCGCAACGGAAATGTTACGCTTCATACATCTACACAAGTAGTTCATTATGTCCATCACCAGTTATCGAGGATTCTTAATCTACCGCTTGGAAGAATCAGGATAATAATGACTAATTGCGGTGGCGGGTTTGGTTCAAAAGCTGCAACAAATTATCTTGAAATCTTGTCAATTTTCTTAGCAAAAAAAACTGGTCAGCCTGTTAAAATGAGATACAATAGAAAAGAAATGTATCTTTACGGAAGGGGACGCCATAAGCAATATATCACTTTAAAAATCGGTGTAAAAAAAGACGGAACAATCACCGCAGTTCATCAAAAAGCAATTCTCGAAGGAGGAGCGTATTCAAGTTTCGGTATTGTTTCTACATATTATGCAGGTTCGATGCTTGCTACATTATATAAATTTCCGAATTATAAATACGAAGGTTTTAGAGTTAATACTAACCTGCCTCCCTGCGGTGCTATGAGAGGTCATGGAACACCTTTTCCACGTTTCGCATTCGAATCACTTCTCTCTATGCTTGCAGATGAACTTGGTATGGACCATATAGATATGAGGTTAAAAAATGCCATGACACCTGAATATCATACTTGCAATGATTTGGATATTCATTCATGCGAGTTTAAGGCATGCCTCGAATTAGTCAGAAAAAAATCGGGATGGGACAATAAAAAAGGAAACCTTCCTAAAGGCAGAGGAATTGGCATCGGCTGTGGCGGCTTTGTTTCAGGAGCCGGTTATCCCATCTATCGTTCAAAATTTCCTCATTCAAATGCATTACTCAAAATTGAAGAAGATGGCTCCAAAGCAGTTCTTTTTGTAGGAGATGCTGATATTGGTCAAGGCTCTGATACAGTTCTCGCACAAGCTGCCGCAGAGGCTATGGGTATTTCATTTGACAGGATGAGTGTCGTTTCTGCGGACAGCGATTTGACTCCAATTGGATTCGGTGCATATTCGAGCCGAGTTACTCTAATGGGAGGGAATGCTTCTAAAATGGCAGGAGAAGAAGTTAAGACTAAAGTTCTTACAACAGCATCCAAATTACTATCCTGTGATGTCGAAGAACTTGAGGCAATAAATAATAAGATTTTTAAAAAAGGTGAAACTGGTAAATCAATACCATGGGAAGAAGCTGCTACAGCTTATTTTTCTCAGAATGGTCCTTTAACCGGTGTAGGGCATTATTCTCCACCCGAAGGGCTTGGCGGTACTTATAAAGGTGCTGCTGTGGGTACTTCGCCGGCTTATTCTTTTTCCGCAACAGTATGTGAAGTTAAGGTTGATATGGAAACAGGAAAAGTAAAAGTCCTTAATGTTTGGGATGCTCATGATTGCGGTACAGCAATAAATCCTATGGCGGTCGAAGGTCAAGTCGAAGGTGCGGTAGTAATGGGTATGAGCGAGGTTTTGTTTGAAGATGAAGTATTCACAAAAACCGGTGAAATCGTTAATGGAGACTTGCACAATTATATCATTGCAACTTCTGCCGATATGCCCTTAATTGATTCATCCATAGTTGACAGCTATGAACCCGAAGGACCTTACGGAGCAAAGGAAGTCGGCGAAGGTGCTACTTTACCTATTTTTGGTGCTTTGGCAAATGCTGTTGCTGATGCAATAGGAGTCAGAATTTTTTCGCTACCCATTACACCCCAAAAAGTATTGGATGCGATTAATTCTTTAAAACAATAATTTATATGAATCTAAAAGATAAAAATTACTTCCTGGGAATAGATGCAGGCTCATCATATACAAAATTAGTTGTTATTGATGAATCTCACGTTCCCGTTTATCAAAATATTCTGAAAACTTTAACAAGAAACAAAACAGAAGAACAAAATATAATAAAACGAATTCATAATGACTTTTCCATAAGGTTTATCGGTGTTACAGGCTATGGAAGAAATTATTATAAATCTGCCGATATTGTAAAAACTGAGCTATACTGTGCCTCGACTGGTATTTCTAAATTATATCCCTTTGATAAAAATATAATAGATATTGGCGGAGAGGATGTAAAAGTAATTAAAAGTGCTGCAAATGGTAAAATACAGGATTTCTATATGAACACAAGATGTGCCGCAGGCACAGGTGCTTTTATTACCGAAGTTGCCGAAAGAGCAGAAATAGAACTTTCTAAAATGAGCGACTATGCGGAAAAATCAATCACAAACAGAGAATTAAACAGTTTCTGTACAGTATTTGCCAAAACAGAAATTATGCAATGGATTTTTGATGATGTTCCAGTTGAGGATATTGCTAAAGGAATTTATATATCTGTTGTAAACAGAATAAAAAAAATCCCAATGGATAAATCACTTCCTATTGTGTTAATCGGAGGAGTTGCACAGTTCCATTCTTACTTTAAAATAATTATGGAAGAATTATTAAAACAGGATGTAACCGTTCCGCAAAATCCACAATTTATTAATGCTTTTGGAGCGGCAATTTATGCTGCAGATTTGAAATGAATTACTAAATTAAATTAATAAATATATATTTCAAAAGGAGCTAACAATGAGCAATAATATCTTATCATGGCAGATGAATGAATTAAAAGCTGATTTCCAGCTTGTAGAAAAACCTATACCTGTTTTGAATGAAAATGAAGCATTAGTCAAAATTTCAGGCTGCGGCGTATGTCATAC
Source organism: FCB group bacterium (assembly GCA_049513175.1). Lineage (GTDB taxonomy): Bacteria > Bacteroidota > Ignavibacteria > Kapaibacteriales > UBA2268 > JBEKWK01. The sequence continues at coordinate 17,545 of JBEKWK010000003.1, read as the reverse complement.
CGATTTGAGTTTCTGGTATTTCGGCGTACCTACCAAACATTCTCTTCCTTTAACATTAGGTCATGAAATTAGCGGTGTCGTTGTTGAAGGACCACCTGAATGGCTGAATAAAAATATTATAATTCCTGCCGTTCTTCCTTGCGGAGAATGTGAGTTATGTAAGAGTGGAAGAAGTAATATTTGCCAGAAGCAGTTGATGCCGGGAAATGATTTCGATGGAGGATTTGCCTCGCATATAATAGTCCCATATCGCTTTTTATGTCCTGTAAGCGAATATATTCTGAAAAAATATTCACTCGAACAACTTGCAGTTGTTGCCGATGCCGTTTCTACTCCATACCAGGTAATCGTCAAATCAAATCTCAAAGAAAATGATTTTGCAATTGTAATTGGAGTTGGAGGAGTCGGGATTTATGCGGCTTTATTAGCTAAAATTTTCGGAGCAAAAGTATTAGCTTTGGATATTGATGATGCAAAGTTAGAAACCTCAAAACAAAATGGCATTGATGCTGTACTAAATGTAAGGGACCTCGGAATTAAAGATATTAAGAATAAAGTTAAAGCAATTTGTAAAGAATTAGGTTGTTCACAATATATGTGGAAAATTTATGAAATGTCCGGTACCAAGCAAGGGCAGGAACTCGCATTCGCACTGCTCGGAATCGCTTCCACATTATCCATAGTTGGATTTACTCTCGATAAATTAGAAGTAAGATTAAGTAATCTTATGGCGTTCGATGCGACTTTAATCGGCACATGGGGCTGTAAACCTGAATTGTATCCCAAAGTTGTTGAATTAATTGAAAACGACAAATTGAAGATTGAAAAATTCATTGAACTATTACCGTTATCCAAAATAAATGATGTATTTCATAATACTCTTGAACACAAATATTCGAAACGAATTATTCTTGTTCCTGATTTTCAAAATTGATTTTAATATGAAAAGGTATTTAAAATGAAAAGCAAAGAGTCAATATATCCCGATGCAAGAATCCCTTACGGATGCTGGGGCAGCAGCTTTTTTCCTGCCTGGCAGATGTCTGCTTTAGCTGAAATAAACATCGGGCAATTCGCCGGTGAAGCGATGAGTAAAATATTAAGTAAAAGAAATGTCCCCCAAAATAAATTAAATTATTTAATAACCGGAAGTACAATACCATGGCATTGGAAATTCTGGAATTCACCCTTCTTATCGAGCTGTTCAGGCAACCGTTTACCCGGCTATCACGTCGAGCAAGCCTGTGCTACCGGACTAAAATCTGTGTTATTAGCAGGTGCCGAAGTGCAGTCAGGTATGGGTGATGTAATTGGAGTTCTCACTTTTGACCGTACAAGTGATTCTCCCGTTGGCGTTTTTCCTGAGAGAAGAAGCTATGAAAGAACGATTGCTTTAGGCGATGTTTGGGATAATTTCGGATTTGACCCTGCAACAGGAAATGCAATGCTAACAACCGCCGGTCTTGCAGCAAGAAAACACAAGATAGACCGTGTTGAAGTTGACGAATTGACTTTTTATAGATATAAACAATATTTTAATTCTCTAGAATCTGGCTTTCTCGATAAAGTATTAATCCCCCTTGAAGTATTAAATCTTCAAGGAAAGTCATTAGGCATTGTTGATTCTGATGCTGGTGTACGCAAATTAACACTCGACGGACTACGCTCAATGCGTGAATTAGATACATGCGTAACAGCCGGTACACAAACACATGCTTCAGACGGCATGGCAACTATGTTGGTAACCGGCAAAAACAAAGCTAAAGAAATAAGTTCCCGTCCTGAAATTGACATTCAATTCATCGGAAAAGCTGAAATAAGGGCATTGCCAAGCCTAATGCCCGAAGCTCCGGCTCTTGCTGTGAGAAAACTTTTGGAACAAACAGGTTTAACAATGAATGATATTCTTGTTGTAAAAAATCATAATCCTTTTGCCGTAAACGATGCAATTTTTGCCAAAGAATTTAATTATGACTGGAAAAAAATGAATAACACCGGCTGTCCTTTAGTCTGGGGACATCCACAGGGACCTACCTTAACGCGAGTTCTCATGGAAGCCCTGGAAGAAGCTGTTGACAAAGGTGGAGGTTATGTTCTTATTTTCGGCTGTGCTGCAGGCGATATTGGTATCTCTGCCCTATTTAAAGTTACGGAAGGAGGGAAATGATAATGGTAAAAACAATGAGACAATCAACTCTTGAAACTTTAGGATTGGGAAATGTAATAGATATTTTTCAGAATGGGAAACTTCCTGTTCAAATTAATGAATTAGTCGAACAAATTTTTGGCGATGAAAAGAACAGGGGTGCATTAGTAATTTCCGGAGCTAATGGCATAGTCGGTGCAGGAAAAATGATGCAGCTTGGCTCAAGATTATATCCTTATGGAATTCCGCTAATTGGTATTGACTTTCCAGGAGCAGCCGATGGTATAACTTTTCAATACTCCGGTCTAAGTTCATCTTTCGGAAAAAAAAGAGCAGATGAGATAATGAGCAGCATTATAAAATTTAATTATGATGGAAATAATTTACCAGGTCAATTAAAAAAATTCAATCCTAAAGTTCTAATAGAAGCTATTCCTGAAATTCTTGAAATTAAAAAATCTCATTATAAAATTTTCAAAGAAGCATTTCCTGAACTGGAAATCCGTTCTGTTACATCCGGCTTTCCTTCGTCTGAGCTTGGTGTCGGAATTACTCATCCCGCTTTCCCTCATCAAATAAATAAAGTTTGGGAAGTTGTAGAAGAAAAACCTTCTTTATTCACCAAACTGCTTTGGTCTCTCGGAATGCTTCCTATGCCTGTTAGTGATAATTGGTCATTTGTACTTGATGTTTTGTTTTGCGGATTGACTTTATCTGGTCTGCGTTTTCAGGAAGCTACTAATATGCCTTTCTGGAAAATAGATAAATATGTTCGAAAACTTTACGGACCAAATCCTTTCAGGGCTCACGATGTAATCGGTGCAAAAGGAGCTAATTTCCTCACCTGGTCTTGTCTACATGACTTGAGTTTGCATTATGGTAAATTGTTTGAGCCGACAAATGCTTTAGTAGAGCATAAAAATAGCGGTCAAAATTGGTATCCATTTAATCATCTCAGACCTATTGTGAACTGGTCTTTGGATGATAATGAAACTGAAATATTCGAAACCTGGATACTCGGGTCTTTAATACAAATGACTTCTCTAATTCTCCACGAAAACAGAGCTCATTTGTCTCATATTAATTCTATTGGCGAGTTATGCGCCCAATTCAGAAGCGGAATTATTTCGACTATCAGAAAACTCGGCTATGATGCGACTTTAAAAATTGTCGAACAATATCATAAATTGCATCCTGAAGCTAAGGAAAAATCATGGTATCCCGAAGTGTTTCGAAAAATGGATGAACCAGGATGGCAGCAATTATATGTTAATGCTGAACACAACGGAAAAGTAGGAATTATTACAATCGGACGCGAAAGTTATAACTGGGATGTCAACGATGAATTGAACCGTGCTATTGACTGGCTCAAGAACGAAGGTATAGACAGAGTAATACTGACGGGAGATTTCCATTTATCAACACAACTCGTCGGTGCCGATACAAACGATTTTTTCCCTGCATTAAATAATGAAGATGAAGGCTATAAAATTTCCTATGAATGGTCTAAGACTGCAAGAAGATTAATAAATGAGTTTCGTACTTCCGTAGGATTCATCAACGGGAAACGCTGCCTCGGGGGTATGCTCGAGCTGATGTGTCATTGCCATTACCTGATTGCTACAAATGATGTAGATTTGGGCTGCCCGGAAGTTTCTTTGCCTGTCGTACCGGGAATGGAAATGTGCCATCTTCCATTCAGAAAGACGAATCCGGAGAATAGGCAAAAACTGCTTGTTCTGCTTTTAAGCGGTAAGTCTATAAAAGCTTCTGAAACTGTTGGATGGCTTGTTGATTTTGCAGGACAGCTCGATAATGCGTTGAAGAAGGCATGGGCTATTGTTAATGAAGATGATAGCAGTATTCAAAAGAGAGAAATTAATGAAAGTGCTTTAAAGAATTTTCCGACAGATGTAAATGGTTTGAAGGATTCTGATGAGCCGGCAATTATTGCAGCAAGAACCTCAATTATTGAGAGTATTGTTAATTGCTGTAATACAGATCTATCGAATGCTTTAAACCTGCAAGCAAAATATTCGGCGAAGTTTATGACGGGTAAATTTTGTCGAAATGGCTTTATAGGCTCTGAATTTAATAAAACTATGAATGTATAATTTGATTTAATATGAAGGTTGTTGATAAATACAGAAGGACACACGATTATCTGAGAATTTCAATTACAGACCGATGTAATTCTAATTGCTTTTATTGTAATCCACAATCAGTCGAGACAAAATTTAATAATAAAACTGAATTGTTGTCTTACGATGAAATTTTTAGATTAGCATCAATATTTGTAAACAAGCTGGAATTTAAAAAAATCAGAATCACAGGTGGTGAGCCTTTCGTTAAAAAAGATATAGGCGAATTATTCAACTATTTACACATTCTGAAAAAAGATCAACCATTTGAATTAGCGATTACAACTAATGGTACTCTTCTGAACGGGAATATCGGCGAATTAATAAATTCCGGTCTTGATAGAATTAATTTCAGCCTTGATTCATTGAAACCTGATAAGTATCTAAAAATCACAGGACAGAACTTATTAGATAAAGTTCTTCATAATATTGAAGAAGCAAAGAAATATAAATTTGAAAAAATTAAAATTAATACTGTCGTTATCAATAATTATAATGATGATGAAATTTTTGATTTTTTGGATTTTGCTTTTCGCACCGGCTGCGAAATACGTTTTATTGAATACATGCCTTTTTCCGGCAATGGTTATGATAAAGACAAGTTCATTCCATCTGAAGATATAAGAAATATTATTAAAAAAATGTATACCCTTGAACCAATTAAAATTGAGAATAACAGTGTTTCAAGAGATTTTTACATTAAAGAATTAAATATTAAGGTTGGTTTTATCAGTGCAATATCTGACCATTTCTGCGAATCATGCAATAGATTACGATTAACTGCATACGGCAAATTAAAACTATGCTTATTCTCAAGAAAAGATAATGAAATTGATCTAAGAGAGCTTCTGCAAAAAGGTTTCGAAGATGATGACATCGCTTCTATAATAGTAAACAAAATCCAGTCAAAGGAATTCACTCACCCTGAATTTGATGAGTTAATAACTTTAAAAAATGAAAACATAATATCCATAGGAGGATAAATATGTCTAAAAGCAGTCATACAGATATTAACGGTAAAGCAAAAATGGTTGATGTTTCTAATAAAGAAGCCACCATAAGAACTGCTAAAGCAAAATCAAAAGTTTCATTAAGTAAAGAAGCTTTTAAAGCTGTAATGGAAAACAAAATGCAAAAAGGTGATGTATTGGCAGTTGCTAAAATTGCCGGCATTCAAGCAGCAAAAAAAACATCAGAAATAATTCCTTTATGCCACAATATTTTTTTATCATTTATTGATTTAAATTTTCATCTGAATAAAAAGGATAATAGCATTGGAATCGAATCCGAAGTAAAGACCTATAGTACTACCGGTGTAGAAATGGAGGCTCTGACAGCGGTTTCAGCATCAGCACTGACAATATATGATATGTGCAAAAGTATTGATAAATCTATTGTCATTTCAGGCATAGAATTATTATCCAAGACAGGTGGTAAAAGTGGTGAATATAACAAATCAAAATAATAAAGGTTTTATTAAAGCTATTTCGATTAGCTCTGTAAAAGGAATTCCCAAATCAAATGTTGATTTTGCATATTTAAAAGAAAACTACGGTATAGAAGGGGATGCTCATGCAGGTGAATGGCACAGGCAAATAAGTTTACTTTCGATAGAAAGTATAGATAAAATGATTCAAAAAGGCTTGATAAATCTTGTGCCGGGGATTTTCGCAGAAAACATAACTACATCCGGAATTGATATACTCCAGGTGGAAGTCGGTAATAAAATTAAAATAGGCAATTCTGTTAAATTAGAAATTACTCAAATTGGTAAAGAATGCTTGACAAAATGCGCTATTTATGAAGCTGCCGGTGATTGCATTATGCCGAAAGAAGGTGTGTTTGCCAAAGTAATTCAGGGTGGTGAAATTAGAGTAAACGATTATATAGAGTTGAACGAGGAATAAATGATTTCCTATGATGAAGCTATTTCAATAATCGAAAAATATTTTAATGAGATTAAACTATCCATATCTGAAGTGCCACTGCTTGATTCCTTGAATTTTACCCTTGCAGAAGATATTTATTCTGATATAAATTTACCTCCATTCGATACCTCTTCAATGGATGGATATGGAATTAAATACAAAGAGAATATAGACCAATGGACAGTTATAGGTGAGATTTCAGCCGGAAATTATAAAGACATATCAATTAGAGATAACGAAGCGGTTTCTATCATGACAGGGTCTAAACTGCCTCCCGGAGTAGATTCAATTATCCAGATAGAAAATGTAAAAGTTAATGACAATCATATAAAGCTAAATGAAAATGTTAACATTCAAAAAGGAGATAATGTACGTTTCTGTGGAGAGGATTTAAAAAAGGACCAACTCGCAATTACCAAAAATACTCTAATCAAACCTAAGAATATTTCTTTAGCTGCAGCGTGCGGTAAAAAGAACATACAAGTATATGCTCCTCTCAAAATCGTGGCATTGTCTTCGGGAGATGAGTTAATCCCTATAGAATCCGTGCCTGTTAACGACCAAATCAGATGCTCAAATATTTATTCCTTGATTGCTTTAATAAAAGAAATCAATATGATACCGATAAATTATGGTATTGTTAAAGACAATAAAAAAATTATGAAAGATGCTTTGTATAGTATTTTGAATGATGACATAGATATCCTCATTACAACCGGTGCTGTTTCTGTCGGAAAATATGACTTTCTAAAGGAAATGCTTGAGGATTTGGGAAGCGAAACAATTTTCTGGAAAGTAAATATTAAACCCGGAAAACCGCTTCTTTTTTCTATTTTTAAAAAGCCTGAAAAAAATATATTAATTTTCGGATTACCCGGTAACCCTGCATCCTGCTTTGTAGGTTTTCATTTATTCATTAAACCTTTTATTCAAAAATTATATCATAACTACAAAAATCCAGAATTTAATGCCGTGTTAAAAAACTATATTTTCACTCAAGACAGAAGGAGGCAATTTATCAGGTCATTGTATTCTTTCGATGAAAATAAGAAGAAATATTTTGTAGAAGAACTGGGAATGCAGTCTTCAGGAAATATGTATAATTTGAATAATGCCAATTGTCTTATAGTTTTGGAAGAAAATCTATATGAGAAAAAAAAAGGAGAGCTTGTCAAATGTATAGAGATATAACAGGTATTATCTTATCCGGCGGAAAAAGTACAAGAATGGGACAAAATAAATCTTTTCTCAAACTCGGGAAGAAAACCGTTATAGAAAATATCTGCATTCTTATGAAATCCATTTTTGAAAATGTAATCATTATTACTAATGAACCTGAGAAATATCAATTTCTGAATGTAAAATGTTATGAAGATATATTTAAAGACTATGGTCCAATAGGAGGTATTCACAGCGGTTTAAAACATTCATACACTGATAATAATTTTATTATATCCTGCGATTTACCATTGATTACAAAAGAAATAATTAACTATATTATAAATTATGATATAACAAAAGAAATTGTTATTACAAGAGCAGACGGCTTTACACAGCAATTATGCGGTCTTTATAATAAAAAAGTTTTGCCGTTAATCGAGCGAATAATTTCGGTGCCTGATGAAAAAGAGAACAGGAATAATATCCAGGGAAAAAGAAAATGTAGAGTATTAACATTGATTGAAAGAAGCAATGCAACAATAATTGATATTGAAAAAGAATTTGCAAAGTATATAAAAGGTTCCTTCCTCAATTTGAATAATCCGGAAGATTATAAATTTATTGTTGATTCAGGATTTTATAAATAATTGAATCCGTTGGGATAAATTTTCACCATCTATTTATCCAAAGAAAAAAGAAGAATTAATATCATCATCACTTTTACCATACTTAATTATATATCATCAATTATAAAGGCTTGTGCTAAATTTACAATTTTTGAAAGTTTATTTGACAACTTATATAGCCTTAAGAAATTGAATATCTTTCCACAAGAACCGCTAAGTAATAACTAATTATAAAGATGGTAAATATTTATCTATCTTTAATTAATTTATTTTTAGCCTAAACTAATATTATTATTGGCTGATATAAATATTTTTATTATTTTGCATTTTTTTATGTGGTATAAGAACGAATAGTTATAATATTTTCATATAAAAATTTTAAATTGTCAAGTAAATAATTTGTCTTTTTCAAGAAGGAATAAAATGCAATTGAAAAAAACTTTAATTCTATGCTTCATACTGAACTTATTCTTATCAAATTATTTGTCAATAAGAGCAGAACAAACGCCTGTAAAGAAGCCTCCGATAGGTATCGAGGAGCAGCTTGGGAATACTATCCCTATGAATTTGAAATTTATAAATTCAAAAGGTGACACATTTAGTTTAAAACAATTAATTGATAAACCGGTAATACTTTCATTTGCGTATTATCATTGCCCCGGTTTATGCAATACTGTACTTTCGAGTTTAAGAGATGCTGTTGACAAAGTAAAACTCACACCAGGTGTAGATTTCCGTGTAATTACAATCAGTATTGACCATGCAGAAAAATTACAAACAGCCGCCAAATGGAAAAAAAGCTATTTGGAATTGGTAGGTTCTAACAGGGTTTTACCTGATGATGCATGGTATTTTATGATTGGAGACAGTATCAGTATCAGAACTTTAACAGATGCAGTCGGATATTATTTTATACCTGACGGTAGATCTGACTTCACACATCCTACTGCTATAATGGCATTATCACCAAGCGGAAAAATTACAAGATACCTTTTCGGCACAGATTTTTCCGCTTTCGATTTGAAAATGGCAATAATCGAAGCTAATTCAGGCAAGCCTATGCCAACAATTAACAAGGTACTTGATTTTTGCTATAGCTACGACCCTGATTCAAAAAAGTATGCTTTTCAGATTACCAAAATTATAGGAATATTTATGCTGTTCGCTGTTGGCGTGTTTCTTTCTGTATTAATTATAAAAACTAAAAAATCTAAAACTAAAAGTGAGAACTAGAATGTCTGAATCATACATCAATTATCTTCAAGCAAAAAAAGGTATAACATCCTGGATTTTTACGACTGACCATAAAAGAATCGGTATAATGTATCTGTCCGGTTTGACATTTTTCTTCCTGGTAGCTATGTCAATCGGATTCGTAATGAAGCTCGAAATGCTTACTCCCGGCAAGACGGTTGTCGAAGCTCAAACTTACAATGCTTTGTTTACCCTGCATGGTATGATAATGATATTCTTATTTATTATTCCGGGAATACCAGTAATATTCGGGAATTTTATGCTTCCTATCCAGATTGGAGCAAAAGATGTTCAATTTCCCCGTCTTAATTTATTATCTTGGTGGTTATATATTATCGGAGCATTTCTTGCTATATTATCTTTATTTTTAAAAGGCGGTCCGATTGATACTGGTTGGACATTTTACGTCCCGTATAGTTTGAGAACAGGTACAAATGTATCTCTTACAATATTTGCAGCATTCATACTTGGCTTTTCTTCTATATTAACCGGTTTAAATTTCATTACAACAATTCACAGACAAAGAGCTCCCGGTATGACATTTTTTAAAATGCCATTATTTGTCTGGGCATTATATGCAACCGCATGGGTTCAGGTTATTGCCACTCCGGTTATAGGCATTACAATTGTACTTGTTATTGTTGAAAGGGCTTTCAGCGTAGGAATTTTCGACCCCGCTTTGGGTGGTGACCCCTTACTATTCCAACACCTATTCTGGATTTATTCCCATCCTGCAGTCTATATTATGATTTTACCTGCCATGGGAGTTGTCTCTGAAATCATCCCTACTTTTGCAAGAAGAACTATATTCGGATATAAACAAATCGCATATTCAAGTCTTGCCATTGCTTTTATCGGTTATTTTGTTTGGGCTCATCATATGTTCACAACCGGAATCAGTGAGACTTCACAATTTATTTTTTCTTTATTGACTTTTTTGGTTGCCGTACCCAGTGGTGTTAAAGTGTTTAATTGGGTGGCAACATTATATAAAGGTTCTATAAAGTTGGGTGCTCCTTTAATTTTTGTAATGAATTTTATTTTCCTATTCTCTATTGGTGGTCTCACGGGACTGGTACTTGGCTCCCTTGCTACCAATATTCATGTACATGATACATATTTTGTTGTTGCACATTTTCATTATGTCATGTTTGGCGGTACCGGAATGATATTCTTTGCCGCTTTGCATTATTGGTATCCTAAAATGTTCGGTAAAATGTACAATGAAAGAACAGCGAAGATTGCCGCAGGGATAATTTTTGTTGGCTTCAATATGCTTTATTTTACAATGTTTATTTTGGGCTATGAAGGAATGCCCAGAAGATATTGGGACTATTTACCTGAATATCAAACTTTGCATATTATATCCACTATAGGTTCGTGGATTTTGATTGCAGGATTATTGACAATGTTCATAAATTTATTCAGAGGATTAAGAAAAGGCAAAGAAGCAGGAATAAATCCATGGGGCGGTAGAACTCTCGAATGGACTATCGAATCACCCCCAATCGTTGAAAATTTTGAAGTAATTCCCACGATAACTCATGGTCCTTATGATTATTCAGTAGAGTTGGAGACAAAGAATGAGTAGCATTTACGAAACTGATGCAAATGAATTAAAAGTTCCAACAAAGCACGAGGAGCATATCCACAGGGATGATTTCGGTGCAAAAATGGGAATGTGGCTTTTCCTGTTCACTGAAGTTTTGCTTTTTGGCGGGATGTTTATTTTATATATGGGATACAGAGTTCAATATTCTGCTGAATTTCATGAAGCGGCAAAACAATTAAACCTTACCATCGGTACAATAAATACAATTATTCTATTGACAAGTAGTTTGACTATGGCTTTGTCTATAGCGGCAATTCAACGTTCGAGGAAATGGCTGTCTGTAATTTTATTGGGTTTTACTATTGCATTAGCACTTACCTTCTTAGTAAATAAATTTTTTGAATGGAGTGCCAAATTTCATCATGGTATTTATCCCGGCTCATCGGAACTAATTGACAAAGGTAATGGTACAACTGTATTTTTCGGACTATATTATTGCATGACCGGATTACATGGATTACATGTATTTGTGGGCATAGTTATTCTTAGTATAATGATGATATTTATAATCAGGAATAAAATAAATTTAGATAATAATATTAAGTTGGAAAATTCAGGTCTATATTGGCATCTCGTTGACCTAATCTGGATTTTTCTGTTCCCGTTATTTTATTTATTACGATAAGGTAAAAACTAATGGAAGAAGCACAAACTACACATAAACATTTACCGGGATACGGAATGTATGTCCTGATATGGATGATATTAATCGGATTAACTATCACTACAGTAGCAGTTGCAGGATTGAATTTCGGCAAATTTACCTTAGTAATTGCACTTGCAATTGCCGCATTGAAATCCGGTTTCGTAGCAAATATATTCATGCATATTAAATTTGACCATCCTATATTCAAAATATTTATTGCATTAGCATTGTTGACTTTATTATCAGTGTTTGTATTAACTGCTTTCGATGTATTTTTCAGATAAGGAAATTTTATGAGTTTTTGGCCCTCAAAATATGCTCAGTCTGTTGATATGGTGATGATATATATTGTCGCTATATCAGTGGTTCTTTTACTTATTGTTACATTTGCAATGGTTTATTTCGTAATTAGGTATAACAGAAAACGAAATCCCGTCGCTTCACAAATTGAAGGTAATACAACATTGGAAGTAATCTGGATTGTTGTTCCTGTCATTCTAGTTCTATCTATGTTTTATTTTGGTTATACACTTTATCATCAATCGAGAATTATTCCTAAAGATGCAATACAAATAACTGCAACAGCAAGAATGTGGTCATGGGCTTTTACATATCCTAACGGCAAAACCGCTGACTCATTATTTGTACCAATTGATAAGCCGGTTAAAATAACATTGAAATCTATGGATGTCAATCATTCTCTTTTTATTCCTGCCTTCAGAATTAAGGAAGATGTAATTGCAGGCAGGGAAAATTATATGGTAATTACACCGGGCAAAGTTGGAATGTATGATATTGAATGTTCGCAATACTGTGGCTTGAACCATTCACACATGTACAGCAAATTTATAGTTTTGTCTCAGGAAGATTATAACCGTTGGTATGCACAGCTTGCAGAAAGAAAAGAATCGGAGTAAATGAAAAAATGGATTAACATATTACTCAAATTCGGTAAAGTAAGAATTACTTTTTTTGTTGCTATATCCTGTGCATTAGGATTTATCTTAGCTTCAGGGAAATTATCCTATGAAATGTTAATACCTTTATTAGGCGTGTTCCTCTTATCAAGCGGTGCCTCAGCTTTCAATCAATGGCAGGAACATAATCTCGATGCTAAAATGCAAAGAACAAAAAACAGACCGATACCTTCTGGGCAATTAAACTTAAAAAACGGTTTCTTCATCGCATTATCATTAACAGTTTTAGGACTTGTTATTCTATCATTTACCGGAAACATGATTGCATTTGCTCTTGGCATATTTGCCATTTTCTGGTACAACATAATATATACTCCACTTAAAAGAAAAACATCATTAGCCTTTTTACCGGGAGCATTAATCGGCTCTATTTCTCCTGCTATTGGCTGGGTTTCAGGCGGCGGCAGTACCTTTAATCCACAGTTATATGCTTTGGCTTTATTCTTTTTTATTTGGCAGATACCTCATTTCTGGCTACTGCTGCTCATATATGAAAAAGATTACAGGAATGCCGGTTTCCCTGTTCTTACAGATATATTCAACCGAAATCAATTGAGCCAAATGACATTCATTTGGATTTCAGCAATGTCTGTTAGCAGCATATTAATATTATTTTTGGGTTTCTCACAGAATAATTCTTCTTTCGTATTGCGTGAACTGCCATTGCTATTCATAGGAATTATTCTTTTATGGAGAACCAAAAATCTTTTAAAACAAAACAATATAATTCTTAGTCAATCTGTAAATTCGATTTATAAATTTGCTTTTTTAGATATTAACTTTTATGTTCTGGCTGTAACTATTTTATTATCTTTTAACAAATTATTCTCCTCTTTTTAATTGGGAATTTTATGAATATATTAGATAAACTTGTCATACCAAACTCAGGAGCTAACCTGGAATTGTTAAGGTGGCTCCTACTTCTTGCATTAGTAATATTTTCAATTTACTCTACTGTCTTATTTGGTAGTTCATTACTATCTTATATATTTTATTTCAATTCCAGAAAAAATAGTAATGAAAATCATAAACAAATAAGTAAAGATTATATTGATTTAATCACTCCAAACAGAACTATGGCATTTGGCTTAGGTATCGTCCCATTCTTAGCTATAATCTTAATATATACCCAATTGCTTCACGGAACAAGTGCTGAAGTTGTCAAATATCTAATATATTCATTCTTTATTTTTCTCATTGCTATAATATTTTTATATCTATTCAAATTCAAGATACAAGGTAATAATAAATTCATATCTTATCTCTTCGGCATAATTGGTTTATTGTCTTTATTAACCTCACTATTTATTTTTCTTGCCTGTGTTACCTTAGCAATAGATGCTTTAAAATGGAATACAACAGGTCTTGATTTTATGCTCTCATTTGAAACGATAATAAGGCTATTACAATCTTTCGCTGTATCCTTTGCTTTAACAGGTATTACATTCATAGTAAAATATTATTTATGGGATACGAAAACTGATTTATCAGGGAATGAATATTATATATTTGCAAAGAAAATTAATTTGAAAATCGCACTTTATTTTACTTTGGCTCAACCAGTTTTCATCCTGATAAATTTGTTCATTAGTCCGCATTATATCTTAACACCAATTTTCTTCGGCATCATTGCTCTTACATTTTTTATGCTTCCGGTAGTATTGTACCTGATTTATTATCAACTCAAAGAACAAACTTTAATTGGTACTACATGGGCATTTTATCTAATAATAATTGTCTTCGCACTTGTAATTTTTAAAGACCAGGCAGCTTTTGGAATTTCCTCCAGAAACCAAGTATCCCAGCTTGCTGAAGCCTACGATAAATATGAATCCGAACATCCATCCAAATTTAATGTTGTAAAAACCGTTGATGAAGGTCAGGAAATTTATCAATCCAAATGTACAGCCTGTCACAAATTCAATGAAAAATTCGTTGGACCTCCGCACAAAGATGTCATGCTCAAATACGCAGACGACAAAGCTGCTATGGTCAAATTCATTCTTTCTCCCATTAAAGTCAATCCCGATTATCCGCCAATGCCTAATCAGGGACTGAAGCCTAAAGAAGCCGAAGCTGTTGTTGACTATATGTACAGACATTTTAAAGATAAATTAAAGTAATAAAGAATATTTCAATTAAAATATAAAATATAGAAATTACCATTTTGGTAACCAAAAAAATTTTGTTAAATTTATGGATGAGAGTAATTGCAAAGAAAACATTTAAAGAGTTTTGGTTTTTACATCCCGATTCTGAACAGCCATTAAAAGCTTGGCATAATGAAGTTGTAGATTCAAAATGGAAAAATCCCGGCGAAATAAAACTGAAATTCAATAGTGCCTCAATTATTTCTAATAAAAGAATTGTATTTAATATTAAAGGTAATAATTATAGATTGGTAACCGATATTGAATACAATCTTGGAATAGTTTTTATCGTCTGGATTGGAACACATAGTGAATATGATAAAATTAATATTAAGGATATAAAATATGGTAAAACCTATTAAAACTGAAAAACAGTATAAAAATGCATTAGAAAGAATATATAATCTCATTCAAAAGAATCTAAAACCCGGTTCAACCGAATCTGATGAGTTAGAGGTTTTATCTATTCTTGTTGAAAATTACGAAAACAAAAATTATTCTATTGCACCTCCTCATCCTATTGATGCAGTTATGTTCAGGTTAGAACAATTAAATATTAAAACATCCGAACTATCAAAATATCTCGGCTATAAAAGCCGTGTTTCAGAAATATTATCTGGTAAAAGAAAATTTTCTTTGCGAATGCTTAAGAACCTCCATCAAAAATTAGGTGTTCCAGCTAGTTCCTTATTATCTGATTAATATTACAAATGTTAAAGTTCATATTCCAACATAAAGACACCGAAATATTAATTCTGCTTTTCATCGGCGTATTGATGGGAGCCTTGGACATCTCCATTGTCGGTCCTGCAATCCCATCAATCGAAAAAACAATTCATGTCGAACCAAGAGCCTTGGGCTGGATATTCTCCATATACGTCCTTCTTCAATTAACCGGAATCCCGCTATTCGCCAAACTATCAGATATTTTCGGCAGAAGGAATATTTATGCACTATCAGTCGGCATTTTTGGATTAGGTTCATTAGTTGTTGTTTTCTCCCATTACTATTCCATACTATTACTTGGTCGTGCCATACAGGGTTTCGGAGCAAGCGGTATTTTTCCGATTGCCTTAGCCGTAATTGGTGATGTTTTCCCTCCGGAAAAAAGAGGCTCCGCTCTCGGTATGATTGGAGCCGTATTTGGCATTGCATTTATTGTCGGTCCCATTTTAGCCGGAACTTTATTAGCCTTCTTCCCATGGAATTCGCTTTTCTTAATCAATGTTCCAATAGCTGTTGGTCTAATCATTGCCAGCTTAAAATTGCTTCCCTCAGAAAAAATCATCTCAGATAAAAAGCTCGATATCACTGGTGTAATTTTATTAGGAGCTTTATTAACTTGTTTTGCTATCGGCTTGAACAATATTGAACCTAATAATTTTACTGCAAGTTTATCTTCTCTCAGAGTATATCCATATCTTACAGGCTCTGTTATACTTTTCATTTCATTTATATTATTAGAGAAAAAAACAAAACATCCAATAGTAAAAATAGAAATGTTCTATGCCCTGCAAATAAGATTAGTAGGCATAATTGCAATCGGCACCGGAATTTTCCAATCATCGGTAATATTTATTCCGAATTTCGCAGTGAACATGTTTAATATTAATTCTTCAAAAGCAAGCTTTATGCTTTTGCCTGTGGTACTTGCATCTGCAGTTGGCTCACCTGTCTCCGGAAGATTTCTTGATAAAATCGGCTCACGAATTGTTGTGCTTTCCGGTTTGGTCATTTCAGCCGCCGCAATATTTTCAATGAGCCTGGTCAATTCCAACATAATCCATTTCTATTTTTCCGGAGCATTTTTGGGTATCGGCATCTCGATGCTAATGGGACCACCATTAAGATACATCATGCTCAATGAAGTTCCGCCACAAGACAGGGCTTTAACACAGGGTATGCTTGCCCTTTTCATAAGCGTAGGACAAATCACAGGTTCTGCACTTATAAGCGTAATCATAGCATCGGGCAACACAAACATATCTGGTTATAAAAGTGCATTTCTTTCTCTTTCTTTTCTTATGCTGTTTCTCTTATCATTTGCCTACTTCCTCAAGAACCGGCAAAAGGAATTGGAAACAATCCGAAAAAAATAAACTTTTAAATTCTGAATTCTGAGTTATTTTTTTGAATATTGTAAAACGAAAACTTTTGTCACATTTGTCACATATTTGAGATATTACATGTGACATTTTCATTTTTTGTTTTTCAAAGTGTTAAATACGAAAATGTCTCATTTGTCACATTTGTCACCCTTTTTTCATTTTTCACTGTTTTTGAATTTTTAACTCTTCTTTACTTTTTAAACTTTATGAACTTTAAAAACTTTCAACTCATACCCTCCTGAAACCCGCCAATTTCCGCTGACCCGGCGGTTCTGCAATTATTTAATTTTAAAGAACTTATCATGTGTATCCCGCCAAATCCTCCAAAAACTCGATTTTTTAATATTCCCGAAATGTAAGTGCTTATAATTTTCCCCATTTACATTTTAAATTATTCAACATACTTTGGTGATTTTTCCACCAGAATTTTTTTAATGGCGATTTACATTGCGACCTTTGCGAACTCTGCGAGATAAAAAATTTCACGCAAAGCACGCCAAGAACGCAAAGAAATAAATTCTATCCCTTTTCAAAGAACATTCGCCACAAAAATAAATCGTAAATTTTAAATATTTTATTCAACCGTTTTTTAATTATTTTTTCAATAGTTTTTTCAACCGTTTAAAAAAGCATTTAAAATGTTGATGTAATGATTTGAAATAAATTGATTTAAGAATATCACGTAGTTATTCCGTTCAAAGTCAAATAATTTTTTTAATATTTTGTCTAAAGTTAAGATAAAATAATAATTTTGACGAAAATGGATTTATTGCTATATTTATAAATAGCTCAGGTC
>JBEKWK010000002.1:0-33590 GCA_049513175.1 FCB group bacterium | reverse complement strand
CCACATATTTGGGAGGTTCAGGCGATGATTGGGGAAATGCAATTATTTTGGACACAAGCGGTAATATTTATGTTTGCGGAAATACTAATTCGACAGATTACCCGGTTACAAAGAGTGCATACCAAACTAACTACGGAGGAGGAGGTCTCGATTGTTTCGTTACGAAAATGGAGCCATCGGGTTCGTCTCATGTTTATTCTACTTATATTGGAGGAACAGGCTCAGATTATGCTAATTCGATTGTACTGGATTCGGTAGGTAATGCTTATATAGCCGGTGAAACCGGTTCAGATGATTATCCAACAACAAAGGGAGCTTTTCAGACTAAATTCAGCGGCGGAGCATTTGACTGTACAATTACTAAATTAAATGCACAAGGTTCAGCAATTTCATATTCCTCATATATAGGTGGTAAGGCAGATAGCTGGATTAACGCAGTAGCACTGGATTCACATGGAAATATTTATGCGACGGGGGAAACAAACTCTCTAAATTACCCGACATCACCTGACGCATTTCAGACTGCTTTCGGAGGTGATTGGGATTGTTTCGTTACTAAACTAACTACCGAACCCCAAAGCTCTGCCATAGATTATAACAATAATTTATCTTATGAATTGAATTGTTATCCAAATCCATTCTCAACAATTGAAAATATTGAGTTTTATTTACCTATTTCATCTCATTGCACAATTAAAATTTATAATAATCTTGGAACACTCATACAAACCTTAGAAGATAATTTTCTCGAATACGGAAATCATAAATTAAACTGGGAACCTACCAATCAAAGCCTTACCGATGGTGTTTATTTCTGCGAATTGAGTGCAGGTAATCAAAGAAATGTGATACCAATGGTTTATTACAGATAAAATATAACATCATTGTGGTTGTCTCCCGCCGGCGGGGGATAAAGGGGGTGGAAAAAATATGCTCAGACGGGGGCGTCTGAGCTACCAAAAAATAGTAGAACTGACACCCTCGTCTGTTCAGGATGTAAAAAATTATTTTGTTTTCATATTTTTATTTATTAATTTAATATAAATATTATGAAGGGTTTATATATGAAACTCAAAATAGTTCTGATTATAATTCTTACTTTGGCTGCAATGCAGGGGAACGCACAGCCAAAGCCGCAGGATTCCACTGACCTTATTTGGTCTAATGAAATTAAAGACCAGGGTATGGGTTTTTACATGGTAAAATTCAGCATTACTGATTCGCTGATTGCTGCACACGGATATACTCAAGACTTGTTTATTGATGCAAAAACAGGTCAGGAAATTCACAGGATTGACGGGAACAATGAAGTTTTCTTCATTAACAATGATTCTAACTTCATTAGACTTAATCAGGCGAGAACGAAATTCGAGATATTCGATGCAAAGACATACCTTGTTATTGATTCCCTTGAAAACGATGGGAAAATTTTAGGGAATGCAAAAGTTTCTAAAGATGGAAACTATTTTGTTTCTGTTGCAGATGCAGGGTTTAGAATTTTGGATTTAAAAACGAAGAAAATTTTAAGAACAAAAAATTTATTCAAACCCGAAGCTAATTTAACAAACTTTACATTACCAACGATTGCAATTGTATGCAACAATACAGGTATTTTGGTAACTATTGTGAAAACTTATTTAGTCTCAAGTAGTCCACCACAATATGATGAGAAATATAATCAATGTATATATGATTTTAATACTTTAGATAGTATAAATGCTTTTGAAGACAAGGACATAAGTATATTATCGCATAATTGCTCATTAATTGCATTCGCAGGACTTGATGCTACTAATGGGGTAGAAGTATATAATTTCACCACTAAGCAATTATTATGGAAATTGGCAATAAACGGACCAAGCCTGACAGGTATTGAATTTTCACCAGATGATAAGTATTTGGTAACATCAAATGGTGTACCTGCAAATTTACTAAATATATGGGATATGTCAACAGGTATTCAATCTTACCATTATCCTTATGGTGGTTCATTCCAAAATATCAATATAAGTCATGACGGAAAAAAAATAATAACAAGCATCGCATATTATTTATATCTGTTATCAGCTAATTATAATGGTACACCAGTTCACGAAAATCCTGATTTAATAAAACAAACCATTTACCCAAATCCTACTACTGGTGAGGTAAATTTACAATTAGTATTACAAGAACCTAGTATTACTAACATCATCTTAACAGATATAAATGGGAATCAAATTCAATATTTATTTAATAAATTTCTGCAAAGTGGAGAGCAAAACATTGATCTCGATGTTTCGCAGATTGGTTCCGGCACTTATTTTATAAAAGTGCAGAACCCGCACCTTTCCTTAGTTTTTAAACTTATTATAACTAAATAGGAAGGGAAAAAAGATGAGAAATATGCTCCCATTTTTAAGCTCCTAATTGTGAAAGATTTCCTAAATATCACGTAGTGATTATATTATGATAACAAAACCACACCACCAAAGTACAATATCACATAGTGATTATATTATAGATGATACCTGTTTCCATAATATAATCCTTGACGGGATAATGCTCGACCTGGAGGTTTATTGTTACTATAATATAATCCCTAACGGGATAAATGAAATATCAGAGCCCAAATCTAAGTGTTAATTAGATATTTGTGGACAAGAAAAAAACTAATATATCTTTATTATCTTATCTCTCTTTGGATAGGCATAAGGAATGACTGAAGTCATGAAGTAAATACCGTTTGGAAGAGATGAAATATCAATTTTGAATTCATTGGATGCGTCTGAAATGTTGATTATACTGTTCAGAACGGTGTTTCCGAGCAAATCTTGTATGATGAAATTAACCGGAACGGTTTGCGTGCTTGTGGCTTTTAAAGTCAGTTCGCTTGAAACAATGTTATTCATTAATTTAAGGCTCACGGTCGGCATTAAGCCAATCGGGAAATTCGCCAAAGGTGTACAGTAATTCGTAACCTCAAGAAAGCCGTTTTGCTTGTTTATTGTGATTGGCTTATTCGTCTGTGGCTCGAATTTATCTATATATAACGTAGTCGTATCAGGAATAGCAATGAATCCCATTCCTTTAATATCGAGTATAGGACCAGGCATTTGGAAAATATTGACGGCATATTGCTGTGGAATTGTCCCTGTCATTTTCCCCGGTGAATAAGTAAATGGAATGCTGAAAGAGCTGCTGCCCGTCGAATAGAGCAATTCAAACGGATAGAACATCTTGTCATAAAATGAAAATTCAAAATCCACTTGAGTAGGCTTGACTCGCGGCACGGAATCGAGTAATTCGACAAGCACATGAATTGTATCGCCGGGTGAAACGGTATATTTGCCTATTTTAATAGTTGTTGTATAAGCTTCCTTCGGAACATTCGCTGATAATGGTACAAGAGTTGTATCGAAGCAGACTGAAGATTCAAAGATATTGACTACAGCAGGATGATTTCCTTCCGCCGTTGCAGTAAAAGTAACGGGAATGGTTATCAAATCACCCGGAAGCAGTGCCGCAGGCAAATTATAATTAAATTTATAAAATCCGGAATCGGGAATAATTTCAATTCCATCAACGTTTTTCTTATAACCGCTCCGGTTGCTGATGTTAATATATTTTGTTATACTATCATCTTTCCAGATATTTCCATAATCGAGATTACCCGGAGTTATTGTAAGCCGTGGTCTTATTATATTAGCAGTTAATTTTATACTGCCGATATTGGGACAGACAATACTGTTCAAAGGAATTATTTCTGTAAACTGCCCTGCATTTCCGAAGCCTGGCGGAATTAGTGTCATACTCACTGATATACTGTCATTGCCGTTAATTGGCAACGAATTTGAAGGTAAAATATCAAAGCCGTTGAGCTTATTATTCCTGTTTATCATCAAAGTATCTGCTATTGTACCTTTATTATATATTTCGACTGAAATTGTCCTGTTTGTATCGCATATTTCAACATCTCCAAAATCATGGACAATAGTAGTAGGAGCGGTATTCACAGTTCTGAATTCACCGTGAACGGGAATACTCATCGGTTTTCCAAGCAAATTCACAGATTCAATATTTAGGTCAGCATTGAAATTTCCTTCATTTGGATTATTAAATCCGATAATAAGCGTAACGGATTGCCCTATATCCAATGGCAAAGGCAGTGCAGGCAAATTTGTTATGGTAAATGGTAAATTCGGAGTTAAATAGAGCTTAGTTAAGGTATCAGGTATAGAGCCTTTATTTGTAATGGTTATCGTATCATTAAAATTTACTGCAAGGCATTTGTTATAACCAAAATCCAGTGCAGTTGCAGATGTTTCCAGAAAGATTGTGCGGCTGATTAAATCTAATGCTAACATAGGATTAACAGGGCATTTGCTTTGTGTCCGGAAAACAAGATTTCCTTTTAAAGTAGTATCTATATCTGTCTTAAAATTGAGATTGAATATGATGCTGTCTCCCGGTGCTATACTTACCGGCAGAGCAGGAGTAAAGCTGAAAGTCCAGTCAGTAGCCGGCGGTACAATATTTACAGCAGAAATAGTTATTGTATCCGTACCTGTATTAGTAGCCACTGCTGTTTTTGCATATATAGATTTAGCCTGGGCAATACCGGAAATAATATTCGGATTTAAAGTAACACTCGATTGAATGACATTTGATTTAAATATAATCCTTAATGAATCAAAGCAAGGAGTCGAAGGAAGTATTATGGTATCGAAATACTGCCCCGGCTTGTCATGCGTATAATATGTTAACCTGCAAGGAATAGAATCCTTAGATTTCAGGTATAAGGGATAGGTCCACGGGGCTATGTCAATATTTAATACTTTTGCATCGTAAACCGGTTTTGAAACTATTGCCCTTATATCACCGGAATTACCTATATGAATATTTGTTTTGACCGTATCACCAAGACAAAGAACACCCAAATCAATTATGGTATCGGCACCAAACAGGTGTGTATTTGAATGTGTCCCGTTAAATGAGATTATATAGGGATTTTTCACGCCCCTTATGCTCGTGGAATCATTATTTCCTATAAGTAGGCTGGTGGCGAATGTTCCATATCCCTTGGGCAGAAATAGAACCAGTAAGGTATCGGTTTCTTTTGGAAGGATTGTATCGCCAACCCTGTTGCCGTTAGTCCAGCCAATTACCCTGTATCCTGCACTCAGGTCAATCAAATCCAATGAACTTATAAACAAGCTGTCATTCCCCGTATTTTTTACAGGAATGGAATAAATTTCCGAATCCCTGCACAGAAGGCTCGCATTAATACTTGGTGAGGCATTAATTATCGGTGAAACTCCATAAGCCATTACCGTAATGAAAGTATCTACATTGCAGGGTAAAATCGTCGCCCTGAACCGTGATATAACCCAGCCTGTATCAATAGGCTTTGCCCTGAATTTCGAATAAATGCCCGGAAATGTAATTGAAAGAGGAAAAATGCCGCTTGCCGATATATCGAAACTACCCGATAAATTTACTATACTTTTAATGCTTTCGTCATAATTGGTAGTCTGCCATTGCAGTGAATCAAAAGTAAAGACTCCGCAACGGGTGTTTGGAATAATTATCAATGTATCTTTCGGAACAGAGGTCGAACGGGTAGCCGAACCGATTAAGCTTATGTCAAATTGATTATTAGTCGGCTGTGCGGAGATATGCAGATTAGCTTTTTTCAGACCTATGGCTCCGGGCTTGAATTGAATAATAATTTTCATTGAATCGCAAGCATTTATATCGAAATTTGCACCAGGAAACACTATGCTGTAATCGGCGGCATCATTACCGGTAATAGTCAGGCTTACGGATGTTGAATTAATAAATGAATAGTTTTTTATATATAAAGAATCAGTCAGTTCTCCGGGTATGCAAAGAACCTGGTAATTAATATTTGTTCTGGAAACATTTTGCCGGTCCGGACCTAATCTATAAACTCCATCACCAACAACCCATCCGGTATTAGCATCCCGGAAATAAATATCATCGAGGTTACCTCCTTCGATACCACAATTTCTCAAAACCCAGTGTTGACCGGCATCGGAAGTAAAATATACGGATTGATTATCTCCTGAAGCCCATCCCGTATGGTCGTCCATTAGAAAAGTACCGAACATCCTATGACCGGTTGAGTAAGGTGTCCAGGAATATCCGTTATCTGTTGAAAAATGCATGCCTCCGCCAAATCCCTGAGCCTGGCAATCGTTTCCTGCATCTGAAACAAGAAAGGAAGAACCGATATGATTAAGTCGTTCCTGCCAATCAGATGAAGTAATTGTAGCACTGGTATTCCATGTAGCCCCACCGTCTAAAGTTTGCCAAATATAACCACTGCTGACAGCATAACCCTCTCCTATTGGACCCGGTCCATATATAAAAACATCCCTTAAACCGCTGTAAGGAATAGAATCAATATAAACAGACCAGTTTGCACCTCCGTCTGTAGTTAAAAAGAAATATTGTACGTTTAGACAGCCCCCACCGACAACGACACCATAATTAGCATTGAGAAAACAACTTCCCCATAATTCGGAAGGAGCGCCGAGTGGTGTGACCGAAGACCAGCTTGCACCTCCATCAACCGATTTATAGATTCCCTGTACTCCGGAACAATAGCCGGTATTCTGGTCAGCAAATTCGATGGATTCCATGTGGTCAGCACCAGGTATTTTTGAGCCTGCCCATGTATTGCCCCCGTCTGTCGTTCTTAAAGTAAGTCCTTGGAGACCGCAAATCCAACCGAAATTTTGATTAGGAGGAGGCAGAAAGTATGTATAGAGATAATATCCCTTGTCATAAGGCGGAGGTATTGTAGTTATTTTTTCCCACGCCTGTGCATAGCTTTGCGAGTTCATTACAGGAAGGCTGATTATAACAAACAGTAAGATTTTAATATAATCTTTTTTTATAAACATTTTCTAATAAGTAAAAACCCGCTTTATAAAAATCCTTTATTAAAAATAACAAAATCGCTATATTTGACGTTATTAAGTCAATTTTTATTTTCTATATATTTTTATATAATTTCAATGTTCCTATTATTTTACTTAATTTTGCATATATTTACAAGAAATATTGATAAAATATGCGAAAACAATATATACAATTTATAAAATTTATTTTAATTTTTCTCTCTTTAAATTTTATAATTGACAGTTGCATAATCGTAAAGCGCGAAAGCAAATACGAAGCGGTATCGTCTGTAACGCTAAGCCCAAAGCCATTAATGGAGATGTCAGACGTGCATGTCCGCTCCAAAAAAGGCGATATGATAGCTTTCCTTCCGAAAGACTGGTTTTTCGTAGATGTCGAGGAAAAAGCTTCTTCGGATATTTTCGCCGTGGCGGTGAATCCCGATTATACCTTGAGTGCCGTGTTTTCCGTCATCAGGAAAACAGACCGCATTGACAGTGTTGTTTCAAAAGAAGGCTTGCTGGGACTTGCCAGGATAGCTTTCGACAGGCATGAAAGAAAAACTGCGGGAGCAGTCAAGCAAAACGGGGTTTATTCAACAATTCAGATGGGTAGTTTCCCATTAGCCGAATTTAATTATTTTGCTACGGGAAACAGTGCCAAGGCTCAATCTGCCGTTTTCGTCTCCTCAATAAATCAATATTACGAAATCACACTTATACCCATGAATATATCCGGCAAGAAAATACCGGAAAAAGAGGATATTGACAAATATTTCCAATCAATCCTGGCTACAATACAAGTTCAGTACTGAAAACAGTTGTTAGTTGATGGTTGTTAGTTGTTAGAAAAAGAAAGTCATTCTGAACGTAGCGAAGAATCCATCTTCTTCCTTGTTCCCAAGCTCCCGCTTGGGAACATCTTAGTTTGGGTTACAAAGAAGGAGCTTGATAACCAGAGAAAATATTATGACTCTTCTTACTTTGCGAAACTTTGCTTATACTTAGCGTACTCTGCGGTTAAATGTTATTAATAAAACTTGCTGGATAAAATAGAAATGGATTAACTTCGCTCAACATGTTAATTCACTCCTTTTCATTCATAATTCTTGTTAAGTCAGAAGTTACATTTGACTGAAATTATTGATAATCAGGAGAGAATTTCTGATAATAGATTAGAACTTTATAGCAGAATATACTAAACGGTTTTATATGTACTTTTTTCACTGTGGGGAAAATTATTTATAATTGCTCTTAATACTTCGTTTACTTGTTCGGAAGTATGGAATATCTTGTAAACATCAGGCTCAAGCGAAACTAACCTGGCTTGTTCTTTTAATTTTTTGGCATATTTATTTGGTATCGAGCCTGAAAAATCATATTCAGGTCTCATATCATCATCGTGATTTTTTTTATTTGTTGAATTCTTCATATTGTTTTCTTTCATTTTTTGTTGCTTTTCTAGCATTAATAATTCTTATTTTTTCTTTCCTATCTGTAAACGAAATTGCAAGTAATCTATTTTTAACAGAATATCCTAATATAAGCCATCTTTCCTCACCAATTGAATGGTCAGGATCAGCAAGAATTCTTGCAAAATCATCAAAGAATACCGTAATTGCTTCATCAAAGCTAATACCATGTTTTGCAAGGTTTGCTTGTGATTTATTAATATCCCATTCAAATTCATTCATATATTAAATAATTTAATCGTTAGCAAATTTATGAAAATATAATTTTATAACAAAATTTCTATTTTATAATATTTTTATGAATCTTATGTCATATATACTACATTTATTACAAAATTTGATTGAATTATGAAACATACGGACATATTGGTAATTGGAACGGGACTTGCGGGTGCTATAGCCGCTATAATCGCCGCTGATAAGGGTGTAAAAGTTACGATTATGACTAAAACACCGGAATTGCTAAGTGGCAGTACTGCTTATGCACAGGGCGGAATTATTTATAAAGGCTATTCAGATTCACCCAATGAGCTTAAGCAGGATATTTTGCTTGCAGGGGACGGCATCTGCTGGGAGCCTGCTGTTGATGAGCTTTGCAATATGGGTCCCAAATTGGTCAAAGAATTTCTAATAGAAAGATTCAAGGTTAATTTCGACCGGGACGAGAACAATGAACTTGACCTGACCGCAGAAGGAGCCCATTCACAGCCGAGAATAATCCATGCTAAGGATTATACCGGCGAATCTATACAAAACAGCGTTCTCCGTGAGCTTCAGAGCCATTCCAATATCGAAATCTTATTAGACCATACAGCCGTTGATTTGCTGACACTTTCACACAACTCCAAAAACCTGATTGATATATATGAAAAACCTGCCTGTTTCGGTGCTTTCGTACTCGATAATAAAAGCGGGAAAATATTTCCTATTTACGCTTCTGAAACCATTGTCGCAAGCGGCGGCTTGGGGCAAATTTATGTGCATACTACAAACCCGCCGGAAGCCACGGGTGACGGTATTGCTCTTGCCTGGAGAGCGGGTGCGAGATGCTTCAATATGCAGTACATACAGTTTCATCCAACGACATTTTATAACGAACGGGACAGGTTCCTGATTTCCGAAGCTGTCAGGGGCGAAGGCGGCATCCTCGTTGATAAATACGGCAGGGAATTTATGAAAGAATTTGATGAAAGGGGCAATCTTGCTCCACGTGATATAGTGTCAAGGGGCATACATCAGACTATGCTCGACACCGAGCATCCCTGCGTTTACCTCGATATTTCCTTCAAAAATCTCGATTGGCTCAAAAGCCGTTTCCCGAATATCTTTGCTCATTGCCTTTTAGCGGGTGTGGACATGACAAAAGAGCCTATACCCGTAGTTCCTGCCGCACATTATTCATGTGGCGGTATCGGTGTCAGCATTAAGGGCAGAACTTCTTTGAGGAGGCTATATGCAGTCGGCGAGGTTTCCTGCACAGGGATTCACGGGGCAAACAGGCTGGCATCCACTTCACTGCTCGAAAGCGTGGTTTGGGGCTATAATGCAGGGATTGATGCGGTCGAGCATTGTTCGAGAGATAAGCATTTTCCCGATATTTACCCATGGGAAGACGGCGACGAATATATTGACCCTGCCTTAATCGCACAGGACTGGCTTACAATCAAAAATACAATGTGGAATTACGTAGGGCTTATACGCACACGCCAAAGATTATTAAGAGCTGCAACCATACTAAGGCATCTGCAGACTGAAATCGAGCATTTTTACCAGAAAGCTAAGCTGACAAAGCATATCATCCAACTCAGGGATGGTGTGCAAACCGCCATAGCCGTTACCTTCGCCACTTTAGAAGCAAGGGACAGCAAGGGAGCCCATTATTTGAAGGAAAATAAGGAATAAATCCACCTCACACTTCGTCCCTCTCCCAAAGAGAGGGAAATTCTAATGACAGACTATCTGGTTACCAAGCTCCTGCTTGGTAACCCAAACTTGGATGTTCCAAAGCGGGAGCTAGGGAACAAGGACGAAAAAAAATCAAATTCATGGTACAATTATTGCTATAGGCATATATATTGTAAGTTATATATTTATAACAGCATAATGTGTACAATTTTATGTACAGTTTGCCAAAAAAGTGTACATTTTATTGGACAAGTTTATGAATTTAACTAAATAACTTTTTGAATTTGACATAAAGAATATAATACCTAATAATTATTTTTGGGAGAAAATTATGAAAACAAAGTTATTCTTTCGAACATTATTTTTAACTTCATTGTTTGCTTTTTTTATTTTTATATCATGTCTCTTTTCACAAAATCCAGAGTGGGTGAATTTAACGAATGGTGATAATATAACTGCCTTAGTTGAAGAAGGGAAATTTATCTGGGTTGGAACATCAGGAGGACTTGTAAAAATTGATGAAATATCAAATACTACTACGTTCTATAATAAAGCAAATTCCGGCTTGCCTGGCAACTATGTGCGATCAATAGCAATAGATAGTAGTGGAAATAAGTGGATAGCAACAGGTTACGGATTAACAAAATTTGACGGTATTAATTGGATTACTTACGACACAACAAATTCCGGATTACCTGATAACGACGTCCGGACAATAGCAATAGACGGAAGTGGCATTAAGTGGATTGGGATTATGTTGGCGTTGGCAAAATTTGATAATACTAACTGGACTACTTATAGAACAACAAATTCTGGCTTGCCTATTGGCATTGTCCAATTAATAACAATAGACAAAAGTGGCAATAAATGGATTGGGACTTATGGTGACGGCTTGGCAAAATTTGACGGAACGAATTGGAACACCTATAACACAACAAATTCCGGATTACCTGATAACGATGTCCGGACAATAGCAATAGACGGAAGTGGCAATAAGTGGATTGGGACTTATGGTGGCGGCTTGGCAAAATTTGACGGAACAAATTGGATCACCTACAATACAACAAATTCCGGAATACCTGATAACAAGCTCTTATCAATAGCAATAGACGGAAGTGGCAATAAGTGGATTGGGACTAATCGTGGCGACTTGGCAAAATTTGACGGTATTAATTGGATTACTTACAAATCAATAAATTCCCGTCTTATAGAAGACTATATCTCTTCAATTATTATAGACGGAAGTGGTAATAAATGGATTGGGTCTGTATTCGGTGGTTTAACAAAATTTGACGGAACGAATTCAATTACTTACAAAACATCTAATTCCGTATTACCTGATAATGATGTTCGAGCAATAACAATAGATGGAAGTGGTAATAGATGGATTGGGACTTTGGGAGGTTTGGTAAAATTTGACGGAACGAATTGGATTACTTACAAGACAAAAAATTCAGACTTGCCTGGTAATGATATCTCTTTAATAGCTATAGATGGAAGTGGCAATAAGT
The DNA here is from genome assembly GCA_049513175.1 of FCB group bacterium. GTDB lineage: Bacteria > Bacteroidota > Ignavibacteria > Kapaibacteriales > UBA2268 > JBEKWK01. The sequence goes on along the minus strand of JBEKWK010000002.1, from coordinate 21,794 downwards.
GGATTGGAACTTATTACGAGGGCTTGGCATTATTTGATGGAACGAATTGGATTACTTACAATACAACAAATTCTGGATTACCAAATGACTGTGTTTGGTCAATAATAATAGACGGAAGTGGCAATAAGTGGATTGGAACTTCGTATGGGTTGGCAAAATTTGACGGTACTAACTGGATTACTTACAACAGAGATAATTCAGGCTTGCCTGATAACGATATCTTTTCATTAGCATTAGATGGAAGTGGCAATAAGTGGATTGGGACACAAAATGGTGGCTTGACAAAATTTGATGGAACGAACTGGATTACTTACAACACAAATAATTCCGGATTACCTAATAACTTTGTCGAGTCAATAGTAATTGACGCAAGTGGCAATAAATGGATTGGGACTATCTATGGTGGCTTGGCAAAATTTGACGGAACGAATTGGATTACTTACGACACAAAAAATTCCGGCTTGCCTGACAACCATGTCTTGTCAATAGCAATAGATAGTAGTGGAAATAAATGTATAGGAACATGGAACGGATTGACAAAATTTGACGGTACTAACTGGATTACTTACAACACAACAAATTCCGGATTACCTGATAACGACGTCCGGACAATAGCAATAGACGGAAGTGGCAATAAGTGGATTGGGACGTATGGAGGTGGCTTAGCTATCTTCCACGAAGGCGGTGTTATTCTTGATGTTAAACAAACTCAGGAGCCGATTTCAAAAGACATAATATATAGTAAAATCTATCCTAATCCCTCCTCCGGCAAGGTCAATATTAAGCTTGCTTCTCCTGACATCGGAACATTCAGAATTATGATTTATGATATTCTGGGAAATAATATTTATTCTAATGAATTTGATAAATTGGGAAACGAAGCATCGTTCAATATAGATTTGACAGGAAGCGGCACAGGCACTTATTTTTATAAGCTAATAGGTCCTAATGCAGGTATCAGCACAGGGAAGTTTTTTATATATTAAGTAAGGCTACAGCAGAGTCCACACACCCCCTGCCCCCTCTTGATAGAGGGGGAAAACCCTTTTCTTTTTTCCCCTCTATTAAGAGGGGATTAAGGGGTGTGTTTCTTAAAATGTTACAGATGAATAATCCCTCTGGGATTGGAAGAAAGATGTTCCCAAGCGGGAGCTTGGGAACAAGGTGAAAACTTAATGCTCAGACGTGGGCGTCCGAGCTACTAATCAATTGTTTTCCCCGGCGGGTTACAATCATCAGGTCAATTTTTTAAATTTTAATGAATTGACCACAATTAGTAATTAGTAATTAGTAATTTTTTAAGACAACTGCTAACTTTTTAAAATGGTCAATGTTCACTATTCACTCCCCGGCTCCCACAGTTCAATTTTATTGCCTTCGGGGTCAAGTATATGTATGAATTTGCCATAATCGTAAACTTGCAATTCATCAACGATTTCTACACCTTCCTTTTTGAGTTCTCCGATAAGCAATTCAAGATTTTCGACCCTGTAATTTATCATGAATTCTTTTGTTGAAGGCTCGAAATAAGTCGTTTTATCAGCGAATGGACTCCAGATAGTCATTCCTTTTTTATCCGCATCGTCTGCCTCACGCCACTCGAAGGTAGCGCCATAATCGTTAATATTGAACCCAAGATGCTCTGAATACCATTTCTTGATATTTTCCGGGTCTTTGCATTTAAAAAAAACGCCTCCTATTGATGTTACTTTTTTCATATATTTCTATAATTAATGTTTACAAAAACAGTTTTATGACAAAAATAAATATAATTTACAAGATTTAAAAATAGCAATTTTTATAAATTTTACAAACAATAATTTGCACATAGCCTCAGAACAAGGATAAAAAATGAAGAATTAAGTCCACCCTCTTTAATTCTCCCGCCAGCGGGAGACAATTTTTTGGTTAATTTGTAATTATTAATTTGTAATTAGTAATTAACTAAAACGAAGCTTGGGAAAAAGGTGTGGAAAATCCCCTTTTTCAAGGGGTGAAAAATTTCAAAATATTTTTAATTTCCTTAAAATTTTCGTAATTTTTCTGCAACTGATTTTGAAAATTCGTGTTATTATATAAAATTGCCTGCAAAGGTAAGTGTTTTCTATTTGTAAATTTGGCATGACACTTGTTGCAGGCGGGATTAATAAAGTATTGGGGTTTTTTGAGAATATTTTATTTAAATATATAATTGTAATTGTTAGAGGAATGACTATGAAATTTTCTTTTTACTTTCGACGGTTTATCATACCTGCTTTGTTTACTTTAATGCTAATCGCAGTTGCCTGCAAGGAAAATCCGACAACACCCACAAATGCAAACACAATTACCGGTGTTTTGAAGGATGAGCAGAATAACGGCGTACCTAATGCAATTTTGCAGGTTAATTCCGGTACAGCGGCAGTAGCGGCAAAACTATCAACTGATACCACCGATGAAGATGGTAATTATACTTTATCCGGTTTGCCGGAGGACATCAGCACTTTAGACGTAACTATCAATCATCCCGATTTTAAGCCTGTAACTTCAAATCTGAAAAAGTTAACCGGTACTGCAAAGACTAATTGCCTTATAAAGGTTTTACATCTTGACAGTTGCTGCGGAAGGATTGAAATAACGGTTTATAAGCAAGCCGATTCGACGCCTGTCTATAATGCTGAATTTCGCCTGAAAAGAGGCACTGTGCTTATTAGAAAAGCATATACGAATGAAAGCGGTAAGCTGGTGTTCGAGCATGTCTGCCTCGGCGATTATAATTACAGGATTGCAAAAGATGGTTTAAAAGTCATCGAAGGCAGTCTGAATGTGCCTTCCTGCGACTCCAATGCCGCATACAGGAACAGCTTTTATATGGCAACTAATCTTGCCGATAGCTGCTGTAACGGTCAGATTACATTTACAGCAAAGGATTCTGTTACAAATTCACCCATTGCAAATATGGACGTCAAGCTCTGGAAGGGCAATCAATTACTCAGCGATTATAAAACCGGTGATAACGGACAGATTATTTTCACGCATATTTGCCCGGGTGATTACCAGATTTCAGCTTCAAATGACCATTACAAGGGCATTGAGTTTACTTTTTCCATGACTTGCAACGATACGGTTTCATATACAAAATACTTCGTACTAAGGAGCAATAGCGACTCATGCTGTAACGGCATTATAAAAGTTATTCCAAAAGATAAAAATTCAGGTGCTATACTAAACGGTGCAACGGTTAATCTTTACCAGGGGGATAAGCTGTTACAGACTAAAACCGTTGAAAACGGCTATGCACTGTTTAATCACATCTGCACAGGCGATTATTCTTTAGATATTCTGATGGCACATTACAAACATCTTGAATTTGCTATCAGCATGACTTGCAACGATACTCTCGAGACTACTAAATCATTAGAGCCGGAAGTGAATTCGGATTCATGCTGTCACGGGCAGATAACATTTAACGTAGCCGATTCCACAACCGGAAACCCATTAGGTCAAGTCCTTGTTAAGCTATATAAGAGCGGCACATTTTTATGCCAATACACTACCGGTGATAAAGGACAAATAATATTCACTAATATTTGCCCGGGTAATTATAAAATAACAGGGGACAAAGACGGTTATAAGGAGCTTGCCTTTGAGTTCACGATGGGTTGCAACGATAATCAGACATTTAATAAAAAGATGTTGAAAATACAGTCTGCCGACACTTGCTGCAAAGGAGTTATTACATTCAACGTTACCGATTCCACAACAGGAAAGCCACTTTCACATGTTACCGTAGACCTTTGGAAAGGCAATACAAAACTAAGCGAATACATTACAGGAGATTTGGGAACTGTTAATTTCAAGCAAATCTGTGAAGGTGAATATAAAATATCGGCAAGCAAAGACGGCTACCATGCTATTGATTTTACCTTTACAATGGGGTGCAATGATAATAAAACATTCAACAAAGCAATGCTGTCAAGCGGTAACAATGATTCCTGCTGTAATGGAGTAATCACTTTTAATGTAAAAGATTCCACAACGGGTAATCCATTAGGTCAAGTCCTTGTTAAGCTATACAAGAGCGGCACATTTTTATGCCAATATACGACAGGTGATAATGGACAGATAATATTCAATCATATTTGCCCCGGCAATTATAAAATATTGGGAGACAAAGACGGCTATAAGGAGCTTGCTTTTGAATTTACTATGGGCTGCAATGATAACCAGACTTTCAACAAAGTAATGGCTAAGAATCAAAATAGCAGTGATTCGTGCTGTAACGGACAATATAAAATCATACCGAGAGATAAGAGTACCAATGAGGTTTTGAATGGTGCGGTCGTTAAAATTTATCAAGGCGATAAGCTGCTTGCAACTGAGACTGTAGAAAACGGTTATGCCCTGTTCACAAAGCTGTGCAAAGGTTCATACAACTTTGATATAACATACACGCATTACACTCATATTGACTTTACTGACGCATTGGAATGTAACCAGTCTAAGGAACTAACCGAATATATGCAAAAAGAAGGCGGCGTTGATACATGCTACACGGCAGAGCTTGACCTTAAAATTATGAAAGACGGCTCTGACCTTGTTATACCTGATGCAAAAGTAGATATATACCTTCATGACCAATTAATACAGACGGTATACTCAAATAATGAAGGATGGGCAAAAGCATTAAACCTGATGGCTCCTGCGACTTATGCTGTTCATATATCAAAAGATGGTTACGTAACCAAGATTGTGAACTTCACATATACTGGTTGCAACACAATATCTGAAACGGTTAAGATAACCAAACAGTAGGAGTAAAAAATATAAGATTTTCATTGAAACGGCTTGCAGAAATGCAAGCCGTTTTTTGTGTATAATTGCTGTTTTTACTACCCCAATTTTTCACTACGTTCAAAATTTTCCCCTCCTAAATTAGGAGGGGATTAAGGGGTGGTATAATTTTTTTACCTCTTTATGAATTTATATGTTTGAGCATTGTTCCCTGATATAATTGTAAGAAAATAGATTCCGGTTTGCAGATTTGAAACATCGAGGCTGAACCTGTTTTGTTCAGGTAAAACAGTGCCGGATTTGACTATAATTCCCAGCATATTTGTCACAGAATAGCTTATTTTGCCATTAGCGAGTGAATTAGTTAATTCTATAATTAATTTGGAATCTGTAGGATTAGGATATATGGATATTTCATTATTTAATGTAGAGCTTTTTGCATCTCCTACATCAACATCTGATATTCCAAAATCGCTAAGTTTTGCTTTATATACACCACCTCCATAGGTACCTGCAAATACTTCTTTATTGCAAATAGCTAAAGTAAAAATACTATAATTAGGCAAACCACCGCTGATTTCCGACCAATATATTCCATTGTCTGTTGAAATATAAGCTCCGTTATTAGTTCCTGCTATTATATTATCACCATAAACAACTATGGGAATTACATAATTACTGAAAATACCGGTATGCGACCATGATTTGCCTAAATCTGAGGATAAATAAAGACCAATATCAGAACTAACTAAAATATTATTTTCATTAATTGATATGTTTTCTATTCTTCCACTGATATTTACTTTATTCCAATTTTTTCCATTGTCAGATGAAGCATATATACCTTCACTCCATAGGCTACCACTAAAATAAATAACATTACCATAAGCTGCTATTAAATCTACATATCCTGCTTTTATATTTGCCTTTACCCAATTCTCACCGGCATCTGTTGAGATAAAAAAGCCGCCATCCGTACCGGCATAAACATTACTGCCATTTGTTGCTAAACGTACAGAATATACACTTCTTACACTATTTTTTAAATTCCAATTATTGCCATTATCAGATGAAATATATATTCCATTTGTATCTACAATAGTGAATATGTAATTTTGCATTGCCGTTAAAGCAATAACAGTCTTTTCCTTTAGCCCATTATTGCTTGCTATCCAATTATTTCCATAATCGGTAGATATATAAATTCCATTACTATCAGTTCCTGCTATTAAACAATTTTTATTCATAGCTAAGAATGTAACATTCTTGTTTTCCAAACCGGCATTTTTATGTTGCCAATTGTTTCCCAAATCTGTTGAAAGATATACACCATCATTGCTTCCAATGAAAATATCGTTATTATTTTTGAGCATAGATTGAAAATTTAAACTTGTTGAACCGGTATTTTTATTTGTCCAAATGTTTCCAAAATTACTTGAATAATATAAGCCCTTGTTAGTACCTATAAAAATATTTGAATCAATAGTTAAAGAGCCAGTTGTACCGGAATTGCCTAATCCTAAATATTTCCAAAAATCTCCATTATCTTTCGTACAATATACTCCACCATATTCTGCTCCTGCATAAATATTATTCCCATTTATAACTATTGAATTAATATTAGGATTAACAATACCGGAATCTTTTTCTCGCCAATTATCTCCGTTGTCAGAAGATACATAAAGACCCCGATCAGTTCCTGAAAAAATATTATTTCCGTTTGTTGCTAAAGAGTAAGGCTGACCTCCATTGGACATGTATAATGATTTCCACGAATTTCCAAAATCAGAAGAACGAAAAACCCCTCCGTCGTAAGCACCCGCAAATAAATAACTATCATTCAGAGCTAATGAAAGAATATCAAGATGTGTTTGCCCTGGACTTCCAAGATTTTTCCAGGTTTCTCCATCATCGGTTGAGCTATATATTACTTCGCGGGCAGTCCCAGCAAATATATGATTATTCCCTATAGCAACAGCCCAAACACCGTTTTCGTACAAACCCCCGAATTTTGCTTCCCAGCTATTCCCATTATCTGTCGTTTTAAAAATACCACCACCTTCATCATAATTGCCGGTACCGACGAATATTTCATTACCATTGATTGCCATAGAATGTGCATAGGTCTTAACTAAGCCCGTATTTTTAGCTTTCCAGTTGTCCCCATTATCAGTTGTTAGATATATTCCACCATCTTGTGTCCCGGCTATTATTTCATTTCCATTTACGGCTAAAGTTAAATCATAAGAAAATGCTAAACCTGAATTTTTAGCTGTCCAGTTATTACCATTATCTGTAGAAAAAAATATTCCTTTTGAAGTTCCCAAATAGATATTATTATTTATTATTACAACAGAATTTATTATGGTGTCATTAAAACCTATATTATTCCAAGTTTTTCCATAATCTGATGATTTGTATAAAGAGCCCCAATTATCTGGGCTTCCTGCAAACATAAAATTCCCATTAATAGCTAATGAACTAATCCACGTAAAACTTATATTCCTGCTTAAAGTGTCCCATTTATCGCCGTTATTTGTTGTATGATAAATTCCTCCTCCTACACAAGCAAAAACTGTATTATCCTGTATGACAATTTGTAAAACATAAGCATTTGTGAATCCATTAGTTTTATGATTCCAGCTATTACCAAAATCAGTTGATAAATATATACCTTCATCCATCGTTCCTGCAAATATATAATTACCTTTTACTCCAAAGCAATAAATGTTTTCTACTGGAATATTATTATAATTTACTAATCCTGAATCCTTTGCAGTCCATGTATTGCCTTCATTAGTTGTTATAAAAAGTCCATAATATTCAGTGCCTACGAATATTTTATTATTAAGTATTGCTACTGCCTGGACATTTGTATCAGGAAACCCGATATTTTTCCAGCTTTCGCAGTTATCGGTTGATTTGTAAATTCCTCTTGATGTGCCGGCAAGAATTTCATTACCATTTATTACTATGCAGTTCACATTGCCTGCATACAAGCCGTTGTTGCACTCCTGCCACTGTGCATTCAGGTTTGAGCCTAATATGCAGAACAAAAACAAAGTAAATATACATTTCATTTTTACACCATAAAAATTTTTGTACACGAATATAATACAAATGACACAAAAACAAGAAAAAAGTCTCATTTTTTTTTCAATTATTTTTTTAATTTGCTGGAATGGAATATTAAATGGACTTCAAATATTGATTGGTGGCTATTCTATTAAATTGACTGCTTTTAAAATATTTTTGGCGGAATTTTGCATTATGAACAATAGTTCATAATTAATTGTGATGAATAAAATTTTTGTCCTTGTTCCCAAGCTTCCGCTTGGGAACACTTAGTTTTGGTTACCAAGCAGGAGCTTGGTAACCAGAAGCAGAGTACTTCTGGGTTTGATTTTCTTTGTGTTACTCTTAATTTCTCTGAGAACTCAGTGGTAAATTTTCTTAAATGCAAGACACCATGTTAAGATAATATCACCTCGCCACCACCAGCTTCTTAGTTGCCTTCCAATAGCCGGATTGTAATTGGAGGAAATATGCTCCGGAAGGTAGATTAGATACGTCGTAATTAGTCGAGTAATTTCCCGGCTGAAAATTGGAATTGACTAGTGTGGCTCTCTCACTCCCGAAAATATCATAGAGTTTTAAGTTGATATTTGATGGCGTATTCACATCAAAGCTAACTTTCACATTTGATTGTGCGGGATTCGGCACGCAATCGTGTAATACGAATAGTGAATTTGAGTTATTCAATGTATCATTTACAGAATTTGGAGTATTAATAATCGGAACTTGAGTGTATTCATTCAGAAGGACGGTCGTTAATTCATTTTGGTCAATACCAAACCATTGTGCGAGTATGGAAGTATAAATCTGCCTGAAATCAAACTGGCTCTTGAGATTCCCCTTGTCCAAATCGGATAAATTCGGATTAACCCCGAAAATCTTAGGATTTACTTTATTCCCTATGACAAACATAGGCAATGCAGTACCATGGTCTGTTCCGAGGCTTGCATTGGATTGCACACGCCTGCCAAATTCGGAAAAAGTCATTGAAATTACCCTATCCTCGACTCCCAATGCTTTTATATCATCCTGGAAAGCTTTTATTGCATTGGATAAATTACCGAGCAAAGTAGCATGATTGCCGGTTGTAGTATCGCTTGCGACAACTTCGGCGGAATGATTATCTAACCCGCCCATGCTTACTACATAGATTCTCGTCTGCAAGCTGCCGCCAATAAGCCTTGCTACAATTTTCAACTGGCTTGCCAATGAATTATTTGCAGGATAAGTCGCTACATTTTGTGCCTTGTCTGCGGCAGTTTTGATTTGCTTGGAATACTGCTGTGAATCGAGCTGTACCTGCCTTAAGAATTTCAATTCGTTTCCGTATTGAGTATTCGGCGGGTCATCGAAAGGTCCGGTGTTTGTGCCGTTTACAATCGAGTAAAATGTATTCGGGTCCTGGATTGCAATTCCCATAGATTCTTTATCGCTCTGCAATGCAATAGCAACTGTTGCACCGATTTGAATAGCAAGCGGGTCCTGCATGGTTCCAATATTATCGGGATAAGTAGGAAATTCTGCCTGCAAATACCTGCCAGCCCAGCCTGTTGAAAGATATTGGTTATAATCGGAGCCTGTCATCCATATATCCGTCGCCCTGAAATGAGATAAATTAGGATTTGGATAGCTCACACCCTGAACCAAAGCCAGCTTGCCGTCACTGAACAAAGTCTGTAAACCTGTCATAGCCGGATGAAGTCCGGTAGCATTGTCTAATTTTAGAACACTGTTCTCGGGAATGGCTATATTTGTGCGAAGGCTATTATAAGTAGAATACTGGTCTAAAGGAATCACGGTATTCAGACCGTCATTCCCCCCTTGGAGCTGAATCAGCACCAGCACCTTATCCGTAACAGATAATTGCGATAGCAGGTTATTGTATAATCTTGACTTGCCGAATACTTTCATCTTCATCCCGTTCAAAAGAAAGGGTATTGCAAGCACCGGGGCTGTTGTTCCGAGAAATTTCCTTCTATTCATAATTGAACTCTCATTATTATTTACATTAGTTGAAATTCAGCCATTCTGAACAAAAATCTGAACAATGGATTAAGACTATTCTTAACTGCCGTCGTATTTGCAGTATCAGGATTTGATATATAAGCATTCCAGGCAGACGTCCATTCATAAGCCGGTAAACCCTGCATAAACACAGTATTCAAAACGTAATCCTTCTGTTTTTGCGTCAATGAATCAATAAATAATGCATCGGCAAGCTCAGCAACAATTGTTGCCGCATCTGTCGGGTCTGAAACGACCTTTTTAATATAGGCGATAATATCGAGCTTAAAAGAATTTCCAAAATACATAGTACCGTTGACTAAAGCATCCGTAAAGCCGTTCCGTAAGGGCATAGTTACCGTGTTCATCCATAAACGGTAGTAATCGGGTACCTGGTAATAAGCAGACCACCCTGCTACATTCGGGGGGTCAAGAAGAGCCATCCCTATTTCAGTTTGTGCAAGTATAAGTTTGTCAAGATAGTTATAATAATTCGGAGTATCTTTAACCGGGTCAGGCATTTGAATTTCGAGAAAAAGTAATAACTGGGTATTAAAATCTACAGGATTTTTAATCATACATCCAATATTTGCATCATCGAAGAAATGGGCACTCCCTAATAAAGTTTCCAAAACGGGCTGAACTTCGTAATTATTTGTACGAAGTAAGTCTGCAAGCGGCTCAATTACATTTTGCTCAGTTGTATCGTCAATTTCATAATAAACAAACCAACGGTAGATTTCCCTGCATAAAAATAACGCAGTAGCCTGCTGGGAAAAAATCATATCTACCAAATCGTTAAGTTCATCATCTCCTGCACTGGCACCAGTCCTGCCTTTAATTATGGTGTTTCCGTAATCCGAAGAAAACTGTTTATCAGAAGTATCGTGGGAATTTGGATAAAAAGCCGAAGTTACGGAACTGCTGGTGTCTCGCCAGCCTGTCAGCACCTTAGCCGCCGCTTTCACATCATCTTCGGTGTAATTAGTATAATTTCCCGGTTGAATTTCAGGACCTTTGCCTATAGTAAATAGCTCCTGGAATTCGCGACCGTAATTCTCATTAGGATGGCTTGCTACATTTGTATTTCCATTAAGATAACGTAGCATTGCCGGGTCTTTAGTAACCTCCTTAACGAAATCCTTAATATTTCCAAGTGCATATTGCCTCAATAAAGCATTTTGTTTGTACACATATCTTGCATCCGCTACAGTAGCAGAATCAGAGACAAAATGATTATGCCAGAACAAGGTCATTTTTTCAATTATATTCATGGCTCCGCTCATCATCAATCCAAGCCACCAGTCTTTGTTATATCGTACATAGTGGGAATTGTTTGTACCGTTATAAGGCTTATCTACCCAGGTTATACCTGTTGCGGGGTCAACGGGGGGAGAGGGAGCGGATTGAGCCTGGAATAGAGCATTAATTGCATCATTGAGGGTCATTTTGGAAAAATCATTAATCTGCTTTGGAGACGGTCCGAATGTTGTCCGCCTGAGCAGATGCCATGCCTGCCTGCTGCCGAAAGTGCCTGTATAAGGTTCGATGCCTGATAAAACTCTCGCTTCGTTTTTTTTGTTTCCTTGTAATAAATTTCCGCTAAGGAACTTCCTCCTATCCATTTTCAGACTCCGCTATTCTCATTTATAAATAACATAATTTAATTTACTGAATTACACATAATTCACAATTTGGTTGCAAATTTTTTATATTTTTTTAAAATTATTAGACTACTGAAAGTCTATTAAAGTTTAAAGTATTAAGGGATAATATAATAATTTATTTGTTTTGTATAAAAATATTATTTGGAAATATAAATTTTAATTAATAATTTTGAATTGCTTCAATGCTTTTTTTTAAATTTTGTATATAAAGTTCATGTATTTTTTCGTTATCAATAATCTGATACTGAGTATAATTTAATGATTTTATTAGTAATCTTTAAGGTGAATAAATGAAACTTAAATACAAAATTCCACTAATACTAATTATTTTTATAATAGTGTTAATCGTTTGCGGTTTATCATATTTGAATCTAGCATTCCCTAAAGTATCTCTATCTCCTAAAATAACCATCAAGGCAACTCCCGCAATGCTCGAAAGGGGAGAATATTTAGCGAATCATGTTGCAGTTTGCATTGACTGCCATTCCACAAGGGATTGGAATTATTATTCAGGACCATTGAGAGAAGGCACCCTGGGTAAAGGCGGGGAGTTGTTCGATGAAACCGCAGGTGTTCCCGGAAAAGTTTATGCTAAAAATATCACTCCTGCAAACCTTGCCTCCTGGTCTGACGGCGAAATTTACAGGTCTATTACTTCAGGAGTAGATAAAAGAGGTGACCCCTTATTTCCAATAATGCCTTATGCTTCTTATGCAATAATGGACCCCGAAGATGTCATGGCAATTATCGCTTATATCAGAACTCTGAAGCCTATAACCAATGACGCACCCTCTCACAGCCTTAATTTTCCGATGAATTTAATCGTCAGGACTATTCCCCATGACGCAACTCCTACCAAAAGACCACCGGAAACAGATACTTTAGCTTATGGGAAATACTTAACGAAAATAGCCGCATGCAACGAATGTCATACGCCTCAGGAAAAAGGCGACCCGGTTAAGGGTATGGACCTTGCCGGCGGTTTCGAATTCAAGCTTCCATTCGGCACTATACGTACTTCAAATATTACTCCCGACAACGAAACCGGGATTGGTCTGTGGACGGAAGAGGCATTTATACAAAGGTTTAAAATGTATGACAACCCCGAATCAAGGAAAATGAATGTCAAACAGGGTGAATTTAACACTATTATGCCCTTTTTAATGTACGCAGGTATGAAAGTCGGGGATTTGCAGGCAATTTATAAATATTTGAGGACGGTAAAACCCATTCATAACAAAGTAGATAAATTCACTCCACTTGCAATGAAAACCGCAGGGATGTAGAATAATTAAAAATTAAGAATTATGAATTAAGAATTCAATTAGGATTTAATAATCTAAAATCTAAAATCTAAAATCTAAAATCACTTCAAACCCTTGCTGATTCTAATCGGCAAGGTTTTTTTTTTGATAATAACGTTGAATCACAAGTAATTTTTGAGAATTTTAAACAATTACAACATCAATAAGACTCTGAATATTAAGGTGATTATTAAAAATTTAGGTATTCATAAAATTTTTATTTGGATATATTAATTTTTATTAATAGTTTTGCATTAAATCAATGGTCTGATTTTTAATTTCTATATAATAATAAAGAATTTTTTCCGGGAACAATATTTTGTTACCGTGGTTAATTAATGATTTTTTTAATAATCTTTAAGGTGAATATATGAAAATTATATACAAAATTGGTTTAATTTTAGTCGTTTTTATAGTAGTAGTAATCGTATGCGGTTTATTATACATAAATCTTGCATTTCCCAAAGTATCTCCTGCACCAAAGATGAAAATCAATGCCACTCCCGAATTGCTTGCAAGGGGAGAATATCTTGTCAAGCACGTTGCTTTATGTCTTGATTGCCATTCTGAAAGGGATTGGAATTATTATTCAGGTCCTATTAAGGAAGGAACATTTGGCAAAGGGGGGGAAGTCTTTGATGAAGGTGAAGGCATCCCCGGTAAAATTTATGCCAAAAATATTACACCAGCCGCATTAGCTTCATGGACTGATGGTGAATTGTACAGGGCTATTACTGCCGGAGTTGATAATAAGGGCGAGCCGTTGTTCCCTCTAATGCCTTATGAGAATTTCGGTACTATGGACCCTGAAGATTTAAATGCAATAATAGCATATATAAGGACTCTCAAACCTATTCCGAACAATGTACCGGTTCACAGTCTCGATTTTCCGATGAATTTAATTGTCAGAACCATACCACAAAATGGAACCCCTACGAAAAGACCTCCCGAGACGGATACTATTGCTTACGGAAGATATATGGTAAATGCAGCGAGTTGTGCCGCTTGCCATACACCTATGGAAAAAGGTAATCCGGTACCCGGAATGGATTTTGCAGGTGGATTTGAATTTAAAACACCTGTCGGAACATTCAGACCTGCAAATATTACTCCCGATAACGAAACCGGAATTGGACTTTGGACGGAAGATGCTTTTATACAAAGATTTAAAACATATGAAAAACCCGAATCAATGAAAATCAAAACTAAATTAGGCGATTTCAATACTTTTATGCCTGTTACTCAATATGCAGGTATGACCGTTGCTGATTTGAAGGCTATTTACAAATATTTGAGGACTGTAAAACCTGTTCACAACAAAGTAAACAAATTTACACCCCCTGAAACCAAAACCGCAGGAATGTAACATAATAAAAATGAATGTACGATTTTAGATTTACGATTTTAGATTTAAATTCTTATAATCTTAAATCTAAATTCTAAAATCTAAAATTACTTCAAACCCTTGCTGATAAAAATTAGCAGGGGTTATTTTTTATTATAAAAACGGTTTGTTCGCAAGTAATATTTTAGTATATTTGTACATGAAATTCACCCAAAATAAAAGTAGAAAAAAATAGGATTTTTAAATAAATTATTAACTACAAAATTTAAAGGGATGGAATTATGGCAAAGCGATTTTTACTACTGATTTTAATCTTTTCAATCTATTTTGAATGTGTTGGACAAACAGCCGCTGATTATTATAAAAGCGGGCTGGAAAAATCTAATTGGGGTGATAAACAAGGTGCTATCCGCGATTACAACAAAGCAATAGAAATTAATCCTAATTATGCGGAAGCTTATTACTGTAGAGCCCATGCAAAATTCGCCATTTCCGATATGGAAGGAGCTATACTCGATTTTAACAAATTAATAGAAATTAATCCTAAAGATTCAGAGACTTATAACGTCAGGGGGCAGGCAAAATTAAAACTGGGTGATAAAGAAGGAGCAATAATGGATTATAATAAAGCAATAGAAATTAATCCAAATTATGCTCAAGCCTATAACAACAGGGGATATGTAAAACTTACCAATAATGATGCTAAAGGAGCAATAACGGATTTTAACAAAGCAATAGAAATTTCTCCGCAATTTTCTGCCGCTTATGCCAACAGGGGTAAAGCAAAATATAATATGCATAATATAGGTGCTTCTATCCTGGATTTCAACAAAGCAATAGAGTTGGACCCCGATGATGCAATCGCACACAGTTGCAGAGGAGAAGCAAATTATTCGCTCGGCAATTATAATGAAGCATTAGAGGATTATACCAAAACAATAAAGTTTCTACCTAATAATGCAACTGCTTATTACAACAGGGGGAATACTAAATTCAGGCTCGGCGACAAAGAAGGAGCTTGCTCAGACTGGTCAAAAGCGAGCGAATTAGGCTCTGCGGATGCAGGCAGTTCCATAGCGGAACACTGCAAATAAAAGTTCATAAAGTAGGGACAGAACAGTGTTCTGTCCGTATAGTGCGGAGTGTGGATTTAGAAATAATAAGTTCATAAAGTTCATAAAGTTTGTTAAGTTCATAAAGTAGGGACAGAATTGTGTTCTGTCCCTATAATAAAGTTTATAAAGTATCTTAAGTAGAAAATTGAAAGTATAAAAGTAAAAATTTTTTAACTGAAAACTGCTAACTGACAACTGACAACTATTTCAAATACTTTGCGTTACTTTACGTCGTGCTTTGAGACTAAGCGGAAGTGGTCATAAAAATAATTAAGAATTATGAATAATAAAAGGTAAATCGTGAAAAATGTACAAGTTGAAAAAGCATCAAAACTAGGTTATAAACATATATCCTTCTCAAAGGAACAAACCGGCTTATTAAAATATTTTTGTAAGTATGAGATATATAAGTTAAATAATATGAGAGAAAAAACCGTTAATGATAATATTACATTATCAAAGTTACAAAAATTTACAAAAGAACTGAATAAAGAAGCAACTAAAGAACCAATCTGGATTCAGGATGATTTGATAAAGTATTTTTACGACCTCTTAAAAAAGAACGATAAAGATGAAAAGGTTTTAAAAAAGGTATTTTCTGTTTATTTATCAAAAATTAATTAATTAGCAACCATTATGACAAGATTTAAATAATTATTTATTTACTTTAAATATATATTAGCCGAAAATAGTAACAAAACAAAAGAGTGAGTATAAATTTTTTTCTAGTAATTGGTGAAGAAAATGAATAACAATGCAGGCATAGATTATGGTCAGTCCAATGTAAGTTTTGATGAATCCGAAAAGGAATTGTTAATTAATGATTTAACAAATGAAATTGCAAGATTGAATGCAATAAAATCAAAGAGCCCGTCTGAAGCATTAAATTTATCGGTATTTAAGGGGTGGTTAATAACTTTTAAAAAATATACGCCAAAAGATTTATTGTCATTTATTCAATCAGATATAAGTATCATTGACGATATTATCAAAAAAGATATTATTAAAAAAGATTCAAATGAAAAGGAATTATTACATTCTAAGTTATTTGGGTTACTTCGAAAGTCAAGATAATACAGAGGAGGGAAATTCAGTTAGGAGTGTGGAATTAGGAATAAAAAATTTATAAAGTAGGGACAGAACAGTGTTCTGTCCGTACATTGCTGAGTTAGGAATTGATTTTAATTTCTAATTATGAATTAATAATTACTAATTGTGGTTATATATTTAATTAAGAATTTAAAATTAAGAATTAAGAATTAAGAATGAATAAGATTACACTTGTTATTAAAAAATGTCTATCAGAATGAAATGAAGCACAAGTTATCACAAATTGTGATAGGCTCTTATTAGGTCCCGTCAGATGTTACATCTGACGATATTGTAGGATTTGAAATATATGGAAGTCAGTTATAACAACTAACAAAAGACGAAATAATCTTATTTTTAAGTAAAATTATAATGGCAGATTTAGCAATTAGAGAAGAGAATTTAATTAACCGCATTTATCTGATTCGCGGTGAAAAAGTGATGCTCGATTTTGATTTGGCTATGCTCTACGAAACGGAAACGAGAATCCTAAAGCAGGCTGTTAGAAGGAATATCAAAAGATTTCCTGCTGATTTTATGTTTGTATTAACAAAAATAGAATGGAATGAGCTTATCACAAATTGTGATAACCTCCGAAATAGGAAGTTTTCACCGTCCTTACCTTTTGCATTTACAGAGCAAGGCGTTGCAATGCTTTCTACTGTATTGAAAAGTGAAAAAGCTATTGATGTGAATATTGCCATAATGAGAATATTTGTTCAATTGAGGAAAATTGCAAATATTCATAAAGAATTATTTAACAGAATTGAAAACTTGGAAACCGGCTTTGAATCCTTAAAGGATTTGGTTAGAAGTTTGTTGATTCAGGAAACGAAACCAAAACGCAGAATAGGATTCATTGCAGATGAATAAATTATTAAATAAAGTAGTTACGAACAAGGTATCACAACTTGTGATAAGCTCTTGTTATGTCCCGTCAGATGTTACATCTGACGAAATACAAAACTTGAGGACAAAATTTTAGTCCTCAAATATATTTGAACAATTTATAAATATAATTCTTTAACGACGCAAATTGCGACCTTAAAGAAATTGAAAAATAAAAATGAAAAGAGAATTTATATTATTAGTGATTTTAATCTTTTTACAATTGATATTTTACTCATGTTCAAAAGAGAAAATATGCAAAGTTTATCATTATAGATACAAGTCAGGTGAATTAGATATGAATTCAAAATATAAAGAATATAAATACATATACGACAAAAATGGATATAAGATTGAGGAACTGAAATATGAGTCTACAGGTTGGGTAGCTTCAAAATATAAATATATATATGATAATAATGGGAATAAAATTGAGGAAGAGCAATATGATGGCAATGACTCTATAATTTCTGTGTATTTTTATAAATATGATGATTATGGTAACATAATTGAGGCGGAAGAGTACTCTGATAGTATTGTTGAATGGAAAGATACTTACAAATATTACGATGAAGGAAATAAGATAGAGAGAATGCGGTATTACTATAAGGATTCTACTTTTTGGAAGAATTTATATACTTACAATAATAAAAAATATATAGGTGAGGAGGTATTACACAAACCTGATGGCTCTATTTGGTTAAAGGTAACCTACAAATATGATGAAAATAGAAATGTAATTGAGAAAATTCAATCTTTCTCAGATCGTGAATTACATATTATATATTCAGACGGTTCTGATAGTAAAGGTAAAGATTTTCATCATATAAAAATTCTTAAGGGTGATTCTGTTTGGTGGAAATATAATTATACTTACGATCCCAACGGTAATATGCTTGAAGAAGTTAAATATAACAAAAAAAATGAGCCTGTTGAAAAAAGGGAATATATCTATTCAAAATAATTTTAATTTAATTGCTTATCACAACTTTCTCTATATATACATTCCCCCAGCATTGTTCCCTCAGAAAATAAATTCCGGATGGAATATTATTAATATCTTGTGTCAAAAAATATTTTCCTGAAGCTTTAAATGTACTCTCAAGTGTCAAAATTGCCCGTCCTAATCTGTCGTATAAAATCAAGCTAATATTTGAGGATTCGGGTACATTATATTCAATTTGAACATAATCGCTTGCGGGATTAGGAAACACTTTCAGAGGTTTTTCATTATTATTTACTAAATCAGGAACTGATGTAATTTTCTCTATAAATGTCCTATAAAGGAAATCAATTATGAATAGATCAGCCGTGTCGAGCTTGAGAGCAACTTCGTCATTTGTACCGCCTGCTAAAGTATGCCCCGCCCCGATGAATGGTCTCAATGCACAGGGAATGTCCAAACCTTCTGCCCTTCGTGTAATAGCCGCACTGCCGTAAGAAGGAAGTATCCCCTCGGATAAACCATAATCGTATGGCACGACATCATCGGCTGTGCCATGCACGCTTACGATAGGCTGGTTGCCTGCTTTTATCCAGTTTGTATCGAGGATCGCACCCCAGCAATTGACAACTCCCTGTACTTTCGACGAATACCCTGGATTCCCGGAACTGCCCTCGATATTGCCTATAGTTGCCGTATCAATATTAGAAGGAATTTCGTTTTCATCCCAATAAGCTGTATGAACTGCGGTAAAGCCACCTGCAGAGGTGCCTGCTATGATAATAAGCGATGTATCAATCTTATATTCGGATGCGTTTTTCCTGAAAAACCTGACTGCCGCTTTTGCATCCTGCACTGAACGAAGAATAGCTTCAGTTGCCTCTTTTTGTAGTTGTGTAAAGTCAGTTAAATCACCGCCTAATCTATAATCAATGCTTGAAGTAATATAACCTCTTTGTGAAAAGTCGGTGCAGAATCCGAGCATCAGGCTGTCATTCCTTACACCTCCGACAAAGCCGCCGCCATGCACCCAAATAACAAGCGGACGCTTCGAAGTCGTATCTCCTGCAGGCTGGTAAACATCCATAAACAAGCTGACAGGCAAGCCGGTATAATCTGGATTAATACCAAAGTAGACACTAGTGTCTTTATTTACTTCTGTGAACACCTTATCCTTGTACCGCACCTGTGCTTTCGCTGAAGCAAAGAGTAAAAATAAAAATAGAATTATGTATATTTTGTTTTTCATATTACAAATTTAATAATTTATATTGAAACGGTGAAGGAATAATAATCACTTAATTTTCTGGTTAATAAGCTCATGCTTAGTAAGCTAAATAAAGATGTTCCCAAGCAGGAGCTTGGGAACAAGGTTGTATAATGGAGCTTGGGAACAAGAATGTGTGCAGGTTCCTGGGAACAATTATAATAGATTTATTCCAATGGAATCTTACTGCCGAAGCGGGAAAGCCACTTGTCAAAACTTTGCAGTTCAGGGTTCAGTTCCCGCGAAAAGTTGACATTTCTTATTCCGCAATAGGCATCTTCAAAATCATGCTTGAACTGGAACATATTGCCCATATCCTCTGCACCAGGGAAGCCAAAGCCACGGTAAACATCAGGTGTTACAGCATTATATCTAATCTCCTTGCCAATTGATTTGGACATTGCTTCTGCCATTTGCTTGCCGGTCAGATGCTCACCTGCCACGCCGACAGTTTTGCCGATAAGTTCCTTGCCTTTTTTGAAAATGCCATAGGCACATTTTCCAATATCCTCTACGGCTATACCGGGTAATTTCTTATCTCCCATAGGCATTGTAAGGTAATAATTGCCGTCGGGACCTTTTTTCGGACCTAATCCGAAATAAATATTATTATCCCAATAATATGACGTATATAAAAATGTAGTGGGAACGCCAAGTTCGGTGAATACATGGTCGGCTTCGCTTTTTGCATCGAAATGAGCTACTTTGTATTTGCCCATCAGGGTCGGCATCCTGTTATCATCAAGCGGAATAAACTTTCTTGTGTCTTCAAACGTTGACCAGATTACATGCTTTAAATCGGCTTCTTTTGCGGCATGAGCCATATTCACAGCTTGTTGAACTTCTCTTTCCGGCGAAAAATGCTCCCAGAAATTTGTCAGGCAGTATGCACCATAAGCCCCTTCAAATGCCTTTGTAATGCTCGCCAAATCGTCAGTATCAGCCTGAAAAAGCTCTGCACCCAAAGCCGCTATGGCTTTGGCTTTGTCCGAATTTATGTTTCTTGTTATTGCACGTACGGTAAATTCACTGTTTTTATCGTTTAAAATTGCTCTTGCCAAGCCACCGCCCTGTGCTCCTGTGGAACCAACGACAGCTATTATTTTTTTATTGTTCATTATATATCTCCATGATTAACTTTTTGAATTAAAAATATGTTAGTAATCTTCATTTCAAATAGTATGTTATAAAAATGTTTTTAATTACATTTAATAACGTTTAATAGTAATAAATATTTGGTTTGATTAATATATATTTTAGTTATTATGAAATTAACAGGCAACTAAAGAGTAGAACTGATATTCTCGTCTGTTCCCTCATGTTCCCAAGCTGGAGCTTGGGAACAAGATTTTAACTAAAATTTTTTAATTCCTTTCTCAGAAGGGGACATCTGAATTACTATTTTAAAATAAAAACTCCTAATTCCACACTCCTAACTCCTAACTGATTGAACTTCCTCTCGTTTCCGGGAAAGTCCATACCCACAGCCCGGTGAGCAATGCAAATCCTGCCGCAAGGGAAATTCCACCACTTAAGCCGTATGTTCTCGCAACTATAGTAATTATCACAGGTGTGAGGAATTGTATCCCGCGGGCAAGATTGAATGCCGAACCCATTGCGGTATTTCGGATTGATGTTGGAAATATCTCCGAAAAAAGAGGTCCCAAGCCGCTGAACATGCCCGTCCCAAAACCTGTCAGAAACATGAAAAATAGTATATAATAGTAATTTACGGCTACGATGCTCCAGAAAAGCGTTATCATAAGCAGTCCCAGAGCCATAATAACAGAATAAATCGAGAAAGCGGGACGTCTCCCTATTTTATCCGCCGTAAAGCCGAAAGTCAGGTAGCCGGAAAAGCCGCCGGCTTGCGTTACGAGCATCCACGCTGCAGATTTGACTATAGTGAATCCCCTTTGCTGGTGTAGGTAACCGGGAAGCCAGGAATAAGTGAACCAATATGCTGACATCTCGAATATTGACAGCACCAGCGATTGCAGAAATAGCAGTCTGAATGTCTTTGAAAATAGGATTTTCAGATTATCCATTGTTTTCATAGAGGCATCTGTCAGGGTGCCGTCGGCGATTTTCCGCTTCCGTTCGAGCCAGACGTCAGATTCGGGCAGCCATTTCCTTATATATGTAACTAAAAAAGCGGGTGCAATCGAGACGAAAAAACAAGCCCTCCAGCCGATTTCTGAGACAAGGAAGCCTCCGACAAGCGATGCGATGATAATGCCGAGTGGGGCTCCCGTCTGCATGAAAGCGGCATACCTTGCTCTCATATTTTTATGGAAAGTTTCGCCTATATAAGTCTGTCCCGT
>JBEKWK010000001.1:0-36407 GCA_049513175.1 FCB group bacterium | reverse complement strand
TGATACAGTCAAAGGAAATATTTTGAGAAGAACTTATAGTATTTATACTTTTAATTTAATTGATTCTGCAACTAATATTCAAAAACAAAATGGGAATTTGTTCCCGACAGATGGGGCTTTCGACAGTTCTTCTGAAAATTTTTATTTCATTTTGGATTCTTCTTTGAGTACAGGTACATACCAATTAAATTTTTATGGAGAAAATTCACAACAGGCAAATAAAACAAATTTATGGGAAGATTTTATAATTCATGTTTCTCAATAATAATAAATGAATCCTAAAATCAACTTTATTATTTTTGAGGTTACTTCCTTATGCAACAACGATTGTCTTTATTGTTATAATATTTGGAAACGCCCGAACGAATCAAACATTCAATACAATTCTTATAAGCAAGCTTTAAAAACTTTAAAACAGATTATTAAAAATATAAATGTTGATGTAGTAACATTTTCCGGCGGAGAACCGATGCTTGCCGAAAGGTTAAATGAGTTGGTTTTGTATTGCCGTTTAAAGAAAAAATCAGTTAATATAATCACAAACGGAAGTAACCAGGATTCAAAAAAATATAAGGAATTAGTTGATTTAGGAGTCAGCAAATTCATTCTGCCAATTCATTCGTATAATCCGGTTACACATGATAAAATGACCAGGAAAGCCGGTTCCCATTCACATGTTATTGATTCAATAAAGAAATTACAGTCAATGAATACAAAGATTTGTGCGGATATTGTTATATCGAAAATTAATATAAATGAACTTGGTGAAACAATAACTTATATAAATGATTTGGGTATTAATGATATTATGCTGACAAGATATAATATAGGAGGTGAAGGTATTAGGAATGCAGACCATTTGATACCTGATATTGATTCTCTTAGAAATGTATACAGTATTGCTAATTCTTTGGTTAGAGAAATTGGTGTTAGAATTACTTCAAATGTATGCACTCCATATTGTATTTTGAATCCTGATGATTATAAACAAATTATTTTGGTATCATGTTCAACGGATATATCTAAAATGCCTGTAACTTTTGATATATTTGGAAATATGAGAATATGCAATCATTCCCCGGTTATTATAGGTAATATATATGAAAAAAATATCGAAGATTTAATAAATAGTGATTATATAAATAATTGGAAAGAAATAATACCTGATTATTGTATTGGGTGTAATATTTATAACAAATGCTTTGCAGGCTGCAGAGCCGCATCCGAGCAAGTAAATATGGGATTGAGCCATCCCGACCCCATAATTAATTACTATAATAATTCAAATTTTTAATACCTATTATTTCAATCTAATCTCAATCTGCACACTTCTCGATAAAAATCTTTCAGACGGAGTTGAATAAGAATTAATACCGTCAGGAAATTTGCTCGTACCGTGACCTTTTACCGTAAAGGTTTTTAGATTTGGATTTAATGTGTGAACGTAATCCGATGTGTTTTTTGCCCTGTTTTGGGACAAGGTTAAGTTTGTTTTTTCAGGTCCGACAACATCTGAAAACCCGTTTATAAATACATTTGTAGCCGATTTAATATTAAAAACAAAATCCTCGATTTGTTTTTTTGCAATGAATAAAAGATTTTCATCAGAAACATCGAATAGAATATACATCATTCGCTGAATTTCTGTTTTAGATATATCTTTTTGAAGCTGAACAGTTTTGTTAGCTCTTGTCTCATTCCCGGCGGAATCGAGCAAGTAAAAGGAAATATCAATATTTTTTATTCGGTTTAAAACTGATTGCTCCAATGTCATAGGGAAACTTACGTCCTGTGGTGCTCCACTTTTGGTTATGTTAAACAGTGTATCCAATCCGAATGTACCCGTAATGTTCCATTTTTTTATCCCTTCTTTAGTAGAGCCTTGAGTTGATATATTCAGTTTTTCAGTATTAGTAGATTTAAGCTCAACAATACTGTCTTTAGACACAGGAGCAAGAATCGGGTAATCATCAGATAATATTTCAACATGTTTGTTTTCAGCGTATAAATTAGAATCAATTGTCTGAGGTGAACGTTTAGGATAGCAATCATTTTCAACAGGTTCTAAATTAATCCTGTTACTTTCAATTCCCCATGTTTTGATGAAGTAATCCTTTATGCTTTTCATCCGCATTAAAGCGATATTACAATCTTTTCCTTCAGTAGTAGGGTCAATGTATCCTTTGAGCGAAATCTTAGTACCCGGATTATTTGTAAGCCTTAATCCTATAATATTTAATATGTTCTTATGCAACTGAAGCGGTTCAGGCGGTACTTGCTCTATTTCAAAATTATTTTTGTTTTGCGATGTATAATAATAATCAGAAATTGTCCATGAAGATTTAAAGAAAAATATTACAGGTAACAATGGATATTGAATAGTTTTGGAAATATATTCCATTGTTACTTTTGGAGAATTAGCATTTAATACTGCAACCGGTTTTGCCCGCTGAAACAGGGTGTCGGTTCTTGTAATAGTTTCAACAATATATGTAGTGTCATTAATTAATGATTTTCTATTTTTTATATCAGGAATACCTTGTTTTAAAGTTGGATTAATAACTTTATAAGTTTCTACCATGACGGTATCAATATTAAATTCTTTTATATTTTTCTCACGTTGTATATGAATTAAAGGTTTGGGGGAATATATCAGTGCTAATCCAAACTTTATAGAACTTACCTTCCAATTTGTATTACTAACGAGATTTGTCAAACCAATATCATAATAAAATTCCGGAGAAAGAAGAAGAGATTTATCTTTGTTTAATGGCAAGTCATAGCTTATACCTGCCAGAAGTGCTAAATATATAGCTGAAGCTTGAGGTAAACTCCCTGAGGTATGATTCCTGGTTCTTGAACGTGAATCAACAAAAACTCCTCTGTCAGATGGTTCGGTAATAGTTTCCATTTGTTCATAACTTTTTTGAGCCAATAAACCTAATCTTGTACCTGCATGAAGATTTATATTAATACCTGTATTGTAAGTAAAAATGGGTTCAATTCCTATATCACTAATTTTAGCATCTATGGTATGTTCAAATTTACCCGGGACTACATTGGAATCTTCCCTGACAAAAGTGTCTTCTATTTTCGATAACTTACCATTCAGAACCGAATAACCGGCTCTCAGTGTTAAAGAAAAATGATTGTTAAATGGGATATCATATAGGAAACCGAGTGAAACACCGCTTCCTGTGCCTGATTCGAAACTCGGACAGCAATTCGGTACACCCGGTAATTTCTGAAAATCAGCAGTATGTTTATTCAAATTGAAATCACTGAAAATACCTATTTTGGGGTATGAATCAGTGTAATTTTCCTGTACCTGAGCAAACAGAAACCAAGAGTTTAATAATAATAAAATTACGATATAATATTTTCTCAAATTCAAACCGAAGTAAAAGCTAAACATATTACTTTAAAGTCTGCAATATAACAAGTTTTAAAGATTTATTTGAGATAAATTGAAAAAAATAATAAAAAAATCACTTTATTTTTTTTTGATAATTTTTTGTAAATGTTCAAGATTCTCTCGTTCGACTAAAGTAGAGGTTAATACTTCAGGTGAATTTAATAGAGTCTCTGCTTCTTTAAATTTGTTCTGATAAATATATATCATTCCTAAGATAAATTTTCTAAAACCCTCTATGTTTACATTATTACTTATGAAATTAGTCCATTTAAAGACATCTTCGAAATTATTATTTCCCAGAGCTATTTGAGCAAGTTTTATGTAAATGTTCTCAGTTTGTTCAATAGTTAATTTATTGGATTTTAATGCATCCTCAAATAGTATTTGTGATTTGGTATAATTTTTAATTGAAAATTCGGTTTGTGCCAAATGATATTTTAACCAGGCGTCATCAGGCTTTGTTAAGAGTTCCTCCTGAAGCAATTTCTTGTTTCTTATATTTTTTTCAGAAGGTTTATTTGCATATCCATAATGTTTAATTATTATATCTGTATCTATTATATCAAAGCCGGCATTTATTATCGAATCATTTATTTGTTCATGTATTTTCCCTGCAAAGCGAATATTATCATGAACTCTGAATATCCTTGTGTAGCTGTGTTCGACCGAAAAAAGGGAATTATCCTCATTAAGATAATTAATGATTTTTACTTTTAAACCTCCAATATTTTTTTCCTTAAGTAAATGAATATGTGCAATAAAAGATTCATTATCCAGCTCCTCATCGGCATCCAAAGAGATAACCCACTCTGTTCTCATAAATTGTAAAGCATAATTTCGTGCCTCAGAGAAATCTTCATTCCATTTTTTAAAGTAAATCTCTGTACCTGCCCTTGAGCATTTAAATGGCGTTTTGTCTTTTGACCCGGTATCAACCACAACTATCTGAGAACATACGACTCTTGCAGAATCCAATGCCCTGTCAATGATTCTTTCTGCATCCCTGACAATGATTGAAACGCCTATTGAAGGGTATTTTTCTTGTGCGATTAGCATTTGAAATATCTTATATTATAAATCATAAAATATCTGCTTTTTTCGTTTAATATTATTAATTTACATTTTATTTAGCAGTTTTGGAAATAATTTTCTTAATAAATGAAATTTCTCTTATATATATATGTTTTGTTCAGTTTATATGTCCAAATAGTATTCGGTCAGGATAAAAGTTACGAACCTCAAAATTTGGGTAAAGCAATTAATACTGAATATGAAGAAAGAAACCCGGTTATTTCTCCTGATGGGAAAACCTTATATTTCGTTCGTCAAGGTTCACCGGAAAATATAGGGGAGAAATTTTCAAAGACAAACCAGGATATATGGTATGCTGAAATTCATCCTAACGGTCTTTGGTCTTCGGCAAAAAATATAGGACCTCCGCTAAACAATAGCAATAATAATGCTGTAATGTCGGTTACTCCTGATGGAAATACGCTATTGCTATTTGGTACTTATGATACTACCGGTTCACCATCCGGAGTATCTGTTTCTCATAGAATCGCAAAGGGATGGTCATATCCCGAGAAATTAATTATCAAAGACTTTGTTAATACATCAAATTGGTATCAGTTTTATATGTCAAATGACGGAAAGACCTTACTCATGGCTATTCAGGCTCCTGATTCATATGGCATGAATGATATTTATGTTTCGTTTTTAAATGATGATGGCACATGGACTACACCGAAGAATCTTGGACAGGATATCAATACCGATAGGAATGAAATAACTCCATTTCTTGCCGCTGATGGTGTCACACTATACTTTTCGACTAATGGAATTGAAGGATATGGAGATTATGATGTATATTTATCTCGAAGGCTCGATGACAGTTGGGAGAAATGGTCAAAACCTGAAAATCTCGGTCCTGATATAACTACAGACGGTTTCGATGCTTATTATAAAATTGATGCCGCAGGGGATTTTGCCTATTTTACTTCAACAAAAAATTCAATTGGTCTTGGTGATATTTATAGAATCCGAATACCTAAAGCCGGTAAGCCATTGCCAGTTGCCTTGATTTCCGGAAAGGTACTGAACGCTATAACAAAAAAGCCTATCGAAGCACAGGTGATATATGAGACTCTGCCAGAAGGCTATGAAGCCGGGTTAGCACATTCCGCTCCCGTAACCGGTGAATATAAAATAACTCTGCCTGCCGGTTCAAAATATGGTTTCAGAGCAGTTGCGGAAGGATATCTTAGTATAAATGATTTTATTGATTTGACACATCATAAAAAATACAAGGAAATAAAAAGAAATCTTGAGCTTGTCCCATTAGAAACAGGGTCTGTTATCAGGATTAATAATATCTTTTTTGATTATAATTTATCAGAGTTAAAGGAAGAATCATTTCCGGAATTAAATAGGATTATTAAATTTCTTAACAATAATCCTAACGTAGAAATCGAGATAGCCGGTCATACGGATAATGTCGGTTCTTCTGCTTTCAATATAAAATTATCAGAGGATAGGGCAAAAGCTGTAGCTGATTATTTTTTTAAAAATAATGTTAATCAGAAACGGGTGAAATATAAAGGATACGGAGAATCAAAACCTATTGCTTCAAATGACACTGAAGAAGGGAAACAGTTGAACAGAAGAGTGGAATTTAAGATTATTACAAAGTGATTTTTTATAATATCCGAATTTTTTTGCTCAAAGATTATTCTTAAATTGTAACTAAATATTGATATGTGTTGAATAAAAAGAAAATTTGATTTATAAATTTTAATATAGGATATTATGAAAAGATTATTTAAACTTATTTGTGTGTTAATATTGGGAATAAATATATATTCAAATGCCCAGGATATTCCGGATTTCCTTCTATTAGGTAAAAATCCAAACGTGGAAAATAAAGCA
Organism: FCB group bacterium; assembly: GCA_049513175.1. Lineage (GTDB taxonomy): Bacteria > Bacteroidota > Ignavibacteria > Kapaibacteriales > UBA2268 > JBEKWK01. The sequence goes on along the minus strand of JBEKWK010000001.1, from coordinate 30,067 downwards.
TCTTTTTCTTTAAGGAATAAATACCCACAATTATTGCGAAATTCTGCAATAGTCAGAAGACCATACGATGTGATTTCTTATGATTTATTTATGGATTGGTATAATGTGCTGTCATCAACAGGAACCGATAGTGCAGGCAGAGTATTTACAGGCAAAAATTCAATACAACTTAAAATAGATTCTGCAAATGTTACATCTATTGAGCTTGATGCGGTAGATTTATTGATTGATTCTATTATTATAAATTCGAATAAATTAAATACTACTCCTCAACCGGGGGATGGTATTTTAAGTATTCCATTGCCAAATCAGGTTAAACAAGGTGATATTGTAGGTTTAGATATTTTTTATAAATATATAAGCAATAAAAATATAGGAATGTACATATTTGCAAAAGGTACAGTAGCAGATACTTATCCAACACCTGAAAAAATAGATACGGCATTTGTTGAGGAGAGAATTGCCTATACAATGAGTGAACCTTCGGATGCACGTTATTGGATGCCATGTAATGATGCACCTTATGATAAAGCAAAATCAAAAATAAGTGTGCGGGTTCCGAATAAATATACAGTTGCTTCAAACGGTTTATTATCTAAAATAGAAACTATGCAGGATTCATCAAGGATATATTATTGGGGTGATACTACTCAAATTACAACATATCTTATGATGGCTACATCTTCCATATTCCATGAATTTTCGGACTGGTATCACAAAAGAAATAATTATAATGATAGCATAGAAGTGAAATATTATGTCTGGGACAAAGATTATAAGAACCAGGCGGGCGATGTTTATGTCGATAGTATTGATGGTGCAAAATTTAATGCCGTACATACCTTCTCTAGTGTCGTAAACATGATGGAAAATTTTGCAAGTAAATATATTGAATTTCCTTTTGTCAAATATGGGATGAATGCAGTACAGCCCTTTTATTATGGAGGGATGGAACACCAAACAATGACAACGATTAACAGAAGCTGGTTGAGGAATATGTATTATTATTGGAACAAACAGACTCAGGCTTACCAGGGTTATAATGTTTATTATAGTAATTTACAAGGCATTGCTCATGAACTTTCACATATGTGGACCGGGGATTTGATAACTTGTGCTACATGGCATGATATCTGGATTAATGAAGGTGGTGCAACATGGAGCGAAGCTATATGGTCGGAAGGATTGTGGGGATTAGATGCTTATTATTCTAATATGTTAGGGAAGAAAAATACATATTTGAACTATGGAGGACTTAGCCTTCCAAGTAATTATGATGTATCTTTTGCTGATGTCTTCAATGGAGGGTTGACTTATGCAAAAGGAGGTTGGATTTGGCATATGCTTAGAACAATGCTTGGCGATAGTGTATATTTCCCTGCTTTCAGAAATTTACTGCACAGGGATGGATATACTTCGGTTGAAACAGAAGATATAAAAAAATCATTTGAAATGGATGTACCCAATCCGCCGGTTTCTTTTGAAACATATTTCGACCAATGGATTTATAAAGCGGGACATCCGATTTATGATATCACGTATTCTTCAATTAATGTAGGACCAAATAATTATAAGATAACAGTGAATATTAATCAAACGCAGGATACATCAGGAAATATCTCCCGGATTCCTTACGTTTTTATAATGCCAATAACATTTATGTCATATGAGAAAGACAGTATAAAACATTATGATACATTAATTAATAATCAAAGAAATCAGACAGCGGAATTTTATCTGCCCTTCAAGCCTGATTCAATCCAGTTGGACGAAAGATTAATTCTTTGTGAGGTTAAATCAATTGTATCAACAGTCAAAGAAATTTCAGATAATAGTTACACAGATAATATATCCATTTATCCCAATCCGATATATTCAGGTAATGAAGGAAATTACAGTCTGAGGTTAAATAATTACTCAAACCTCAGTGCAGAAATATATGATGAACTCGGAAACCGTGTACAAACCATATACCAAGGGTTTTTGCCAACAGGAACATATTCATTGAATTTTAGCACTAGTAATTTGGCTACAGGAGTATATATTCTAAATTGTAAAACAAGAGATAAAGTTTTTAGTCATTCATTCAGCGTAATTAAATAGCTAAGATTATTTTTCTATAAAAATTGTAACAGGTCCATCATTTACAAGTTCGATGTCCATCTTTGCTCCAAATACTCCTGTTGCAATTTTTATGGGATAAATATTTCTTATATAATCTATCATTGATTGATAAAGAGGTTCTGCGATTTCCGGAGGTGCAGCTTTAATGAAACTTGGGCGAAATCCTTTATTGACATCTCCATATAATGTAAAATTTGATATTAATAGAATTCCACCATTACAATCAAGTACAGATTTATTCATTTTGTTTTCTTCGTCGGGGAATATTCTAAGGTTAATTAATTTGTTGCACATCCATTTCATTACTTCTTCGTTGTCATTATGGGTAATGGCAATGAATACAACAAACCCCGTGTCAATTTCACTATGAATGGTATTATTTATACTGACACTGGCTCTTGAGACTCGTTGTACAATAGCACGCATATTACAATTAAAATTATTTTATGAAATCGTTATAACAAATTATTAAATTTTATTTACAAACTAAAAAAGATTACTATTTTGGAAAAATAAATTTTAAATTAGATTATTAATAAAGTGAATTTTTGGGAATTTCTTTAATAATTATTTTTATGAATACAAAGCGATTGTTTATTGGTACTTTTCTTGATACGGAAATAATGAGAGAACATTACCAATTAATTATTGAAGATTTCAAACCTGTGAGTCATGGTAAATGGTCTGAGTTTGAAAATCTTCATTTTACTTACAAATTTTTAGGGGACGTAAGTGAAGAGGAAATTCCGAAAATAGAAAATTCTTTTGTAAATTATTTCAGGAACTATGATTCTGTACTAACGGCACAGGGTTTGGGTGTTTTTCCTAATATTCATAATCCTCGTATTCTATTTGTGAACATTCTAAATGATGATGGTGTTATAATGAAAATTCACAAAGAATTAAGTAAGGTTCTTTTAACACTCGGATTTCAACCTGAAGTTAATCAATTCACCCCTCATGTAACTTTACAAAGAATAAAATCAGTCAATAAATTCGAATTCAAAAAAATTCTTGAAGTATACAAATCTACCTTATTTGGTTCAATGCAGAAATTCTCGATACATTTAATTGAAAGTAAGCTTACACCTGACGGACCCATATACACTATATTATCAGAGTAAAAAATAATATTATAAAATGAAAAAGGAAATATATTTTGTTGGATTTTCAGAGAGGAAATTATGAATAGTTTGAAAACAATATTTACCATTTGCATTTTCATATTCCTAAATATTTTTACATTAAATTGTCAAATATCAATGAAGCTCGACCATCCTTCAGGTATTATATTGAAGCAGAATAGAAATTTTTCAAATTTTGACGGTATTTCTCTACAAACTATGGGCAATCTATATATTACACAAGGTGACAGTACCAGTATTGTAATCGAAACTGATAATGATATATTCCCGTTTATAACAACTTTTATCAATGGTACAACATTGTATATTGGTAAAAATGATAATATTATGCCTACAAAATTGAATATTTATATTACTATATCGAATATCAAATCAATTATATTGGAGGGTTCCGGTAACATTTATGCCGATAAAATAATTAAAAACGAGGGGATGATTGTTATACTAAATGGGACGGGAAATATAAAATTAGATAGTATTTATGTAAACTTTATTAAATTTATCGTTGAAGGAACAGGTGAATTATTAGTAAAAGGGGTAGGGAAAACAGCAGGTGCTTCTATACACGGTTCAGGCAACTTAAAAATTATGGAATTTTCAATAAATACATTAAATGCCACGATAGAAGGTTCAGGAAATATTTATACTTGTCCCCTCGATGTTATGTCAGCGAGGATTGATGGGAGTGGTAGTATATATTATAAAGGTACTCCAAACAAAATTAATAAAGAAATTAATGGAACAGGAAAAGTAGTACAATTGGAAAATAGTCACTAATTTATAATTATGATAAAATAATTTCTTAATAAAATAGAATAATCGGAGGTTTTTTTGAAAAATATTGATAGTTATTCATTGGACACAAAATGCGTCCATGCAGGTACAAAAGAAGATGCTTATGGATCAGTTGTAACACCAATATATCAGACGTCAACTTTTAAATTTAAGGATGCCGACCATGGTGCAAGGCTTTTTAAAGGTGAAGAAGAAGGATATATATATACACGAATGCGTAATCCCACAATCGAGGCACTTGAGGACTGTGTTGCAATACTTGAAGGAGGAGCAAAAGCTCTTGCATGCAGCAGTGGTATGGCTGCTATAAGTACACTATTTACAAAGGTTCTTAGTAAAGGTGACCATGTTGTATGCAGTGAGTCTGTTTATGGTCCTACAACTACTATTTTACAGACTATAATGAATAGGTTTGGTATAAGTTCAACATTTGTTGATAGTACTGATGCAAATGCAGTAGAGTCAGCAATGACACCTGAGACAAAATTGATTTTTATAGAAACACCCGGTAATCCGACACTTGTAATGTCCGATATAGCTGCAATCGCAAATATAGCCCATTCTCACGAAGCAAAGCTGGGTGTTGATAATACTTTAATGAGTCCTGCTCTTCAAAATCCATTTAAATTAGGAGCAGATTATATTATACACAGCATGACAAAATTTCTTAATGGACATGCTGATGTTGTAGCAGGAATAATTGTTTTAAAAGATAAAAATGACTATCCCGATTTTAGAAAGACATTAAATCAACTTGGCGGAGTGATAGACCCCTTTAATTCTTTTCTTGTTCACAGAGGCATAAAAACTTTGAATATCAGGATGGAACGCCATTGTTATAACGCATCTAAAATTGCCGAATATCTTGAAAAGCATCCTAAAGTTGAATGGGTAAGTTTTCCGGGTTTAAAAAGTCATCCTCAATATGAACTTGGTTTAAAACAAATGACCGGTCCGGGAGGTATGATTTCTTTCGAATTAAAGAAGGGCTTGGAGGCAGGGAAAATTTTGATGAATAATATTGAAGTATGGCAATTGGCAGTCAGTTTAGGCGGAATAGAATCTCTTATTCAGCATCCTGCATCTATGACACATGCAAGCATGGGTAAGGAAGCCAGAGTGAAAGCAAAGATTACGGACGGTCTTGTAAGAATTTCAATTGGTATTGAAGATGCAAATGAATTAATCGCAGGATTAGAGAAAGGATTGGTAAAAATTTAATTTTTTTTCTAATTTTATCTTAATTAAACTTTAATTGCAACAGGGGTAAAATTCTTTACCCCTTTTGTGTAACAAAAACACCACCTAATATTAAAATGCCACCTGCGATAAATGCTATCGTAAGGTGCTGATGGAAAAAGAACATTGCTAATATCGTCGTAAAGATTGGTTGTAAATTATTAAACACAGCAACTTTGCTTGCTTCAATTTTTGTCAGAGCATAAAACCAGATTCCATAAGACACTGCTGAAGAAAGTAACCCCAAATAAATAATTTCACTCCACCCGAATATTGAAATTGATGAATAATCTAAGGGTGGCTTTAAAATAAAAAAGATTGGTAAAAACAATATAAACCCTAATATCATTGATAAAGCGGTCGAATACATAGCTCCGTATTTTATTGCAATATTTTTTCCTAATATAGTATAAATCGCCCACGAAAAACTTGCTAATAGAACTAAGATATTACCAATGAGATAATTCGAAGAAAAATCAACCCCATGTTCAAATAAAATTATTAATGTTCCGCCGATTGCAATGATTATTCCCAAAATTTTTTGCCATGTATGACTTTCTTTTAAAAAAATAATAGCTATTATTAATACAAACGCAGGTGTCAGAGCATAAGCTAAAGCCGCATTGGGTGCAGTTGACAAATGTACTCCTACAAAAAATAAGAATTGATTAATCGGTATATTTATTAAACCGAGTAATAAAAATACCGGAATATCTTTTTTATCTATTTTGATTATTTTTTTTCTACGGAATAAAATCCAGCCTATGAAAAAGAGAGCTGCAATTATGGAACGAAGAAATAAAAGGAAAGGAGTCTGTAATGAATTTGTCAAATCCTTAACAATGATATGAGTACCCGAAGCTAATAATTGTTGAATAAAAATCAGTATATACATTTAGACCTTTGCAATTGATAAAATCTTTTCTTCCTGTGTTTCATAACAAAAAATCTTTGATGCTTGGTTACAAGCTTTTAAATATTGTTCTTTTTTTTCATTTGAAGCAAGCTCCCTAATTGTATTTGCAATATCTTCAGCAGTTGATTCTACTGAGATAATTTTCCCGATAGGATACTCATTCAATACGGCTCTCATAGCGGGTAAATCACTAACCAATGAAGGAATCCTTGCCATACAGTATTCAAATAATTTATTAGGCAATGAAAGTTCATATGAAAAAGAAATCGGTTCTATAAAGACTGTGCCCACATCTGCAGACGAAGTCCATTTATGCAATTCATAATAGGGAACTACCCCACAGAAAAATACTTTATTAGCAAGCTTTAAATTTTCTGCAGTTTCCAATATTTTATTTTTGTAATTTCCTTCTCCAAGTATGCAGAAAACGGCATCCGGTAGATGATTTAAGGCTTCTACTATTTTGATAATCCCTCTGCCGGGTAAAAGCATGCCCTGGTAGATAATAATGAATTTATCTTGTGGAATTCCATATTTTTCTCTTAAGATATTTGAATTTATTTTTTCTTTATAATATGGTAGATTTTGAACAACATGAACCGGAATATCCTTTTGGAAATATTCTTTCAAATACTCTGCATCCATTACACCAGTAACAACAATTTCATTTACATATTTAATCAGCCTCTTTTCGAAACGTGATAAAACTTTTTGCTTAAAGGGATTTCTATGCAATGGTCCTAAAGCTGAATAAATTTCCCTTGAATCATATATTAATTTACCTTTGTGTACTTTTGAAAGTTTTGACGCAGGATATAAAGAGTAAATATCTTCTGCCCAATAGTTCTTCGCTTTTATATTCGTATAATTATTTTTAATCCATTTTTGGAAATGGTAAGTTTTTAAAAATGCTTTTTTGTATAGCGGCTTTGGGACGGGCAGAAGTAAAATATTATTTTTTGAAAATTTAATGATGTCCTTATTTGAGCAATAGGATATAACGCAAACCTTTTTACTGTTTTTTGCAAATGTTTTAGCAAAATTAATTGTTCTTGCGTCCGTTGAAATATCGGACATTGAAATGAAACATATATCGAATACCTGATTGATAATATCCATACTTATAATTCTAAGAACAGTTCCTTAAATTGATGAAAAACAAATTTAAGTATATGCTATAAAAAGAAAAAAAATAATTAATTTAGTTTTCTAATAAAGTTTAATTTTACTAAATAATTATTTATAACAAAAAAAGGCAATAATTGACGTATTATTTTCTCCCAAAATATATTATTAAATAAAATTAACTTAATAGGAAAATTGAAGCACTAACAAAATAAGTTCAGGAGTATTTAGATGAAAAATATTAAAAAATTAGGTGTAATAACGAGTGGTGGGGATTGCGGCGGCTTAAATGCGGTTATACATGGAGCGGCTCGTATGGCTCATCATTATGGTATCGAGCTATGCCTGATTCCCAACGGTTATGCAGGTTTATATAATCTGAAAAATCTTGTCCCTGTAATTATTGACCCGCCTCGAATTGATAGAATATATTCAGAAGTTGCCGGAAGCGAAGCAGGTCACTCCCGCGTAAAAATCTCTAAAATCAAGGATGAACATAAATATGATATTATAAGAGAAGGTTTGAGTAAACATAAAATTGACGGTCTAATAATTGCAGGAGGAGATGATACCGGCTCAGTGGTTGTAGATTTAATAAGCCAGGGGATAGAATGCGTCCATGTCCCGAAAACAATGGACCTTGACCTTCAAACTTATTCGGTTGGCGGGGATTCTACAATTAACAGAATATCAAAATTTACTTCGGATTTAAGAACTACAGGTTTGACTCATAACCGTGCATTAGTGATTGAAGTTTTCGGCAGGTATGCCGGACATACGGCTTTCCGCGGTGGAATTGGTGCCGATGCGGATTGCATTCTTATTCCCGAAATAAATGTGGACTATGAAGTAGTGTATCGCCATTTTAAATCAAGGTATATGAGCAGGCTAATATCCAGCGATGTTAAAGGTTCAACTTACATTATTGTAGCGGCAGAAGGTGTGAAAGATAAAGAAGGAAAATATTTTACCGATGCGGAAGCTTTGGATTCATTTGGACATCAAAAACTTACTGGTGTCGGACAATACATAAGAAAACAGCTTGAACATTATATGAAGCAGGATGATGATTGGGGAAAAGTCTTAAAGCAGGAAGGCATTTATGTCGAAGATATATATATGTTCCCCGAAATAAGAGAAGTATCATTAGGACATCTTGTACGTGCAGGACAAACAACGAGCTACGATGTTGCATTCGGAAAACAGGGTGGAGGTGCCGCTGTTTTGTTAATGAAAAATGGAATAACAGGGGTTACAGTTGTCGGTGTTGAGCATGAAAGCGTTATCTATATCCCTACTCCGGATGCAATTAAGCAAAGACTTGTTGATTTATACGAGGTTGAATTTTATGAAGCTTTAGGAGTATGTTTTGGCAGAGAGCCTGTTGAATATAATCCTAAATTTGTGAAACAGGAAGGTATTGTTCATAGGTATTTATAGAATATATAAGTTAAAATTTAATAAATATGGAATTCAAAGATTATTATAAAATACTCGGCGTTGAAAAGACTGCAAGCCAGGATGATATTAAGAAAGCTTTTCGCAAGTTAGCGATAAAATATCACCCTGATAAAAACAAATCTGATAAAAATGCTGAAAATAAATTTAAGGATATAAACGAAGCATACGAGGTGTTGAAGGACCCGGAAAAGCGTAGTAAATTTGATAATCTGGGTTCATCATGGAATAGATTCCATCAGTCAGGCGGACAAGAGAATGATTTTGATTGGAGTGAATGGATGGCAAGAAACCGTGCTTCGAGGCAAAAGAAAAGCGGAAGATTCTCAGGTATTGGTGATTTTTTTGAAACTGGCGGAATGTCGGATTTTTTTGAAAATATTTTCGGTGAAGGAGGTCCGACAAGAACAGGATTCAGAAGAACTGCATCCAGGGGTGAAGATATCCAAACGCAGGTAGATATAACTCTTGAAGAAGCATTTCATGGTACTTCCCGGTTATTAAACATTAATGGTAAAAAGATTGAGGTAAAAATTAAACCCGGAATGCCTGTGGGACAAATATTAAAAATTACAGGCAAAGGGATGCCCGGGAAATATGGAGGTCTATCAGGAGATTTATTAATCAAAATTAATATTAATCCAAATAAGCATGTAGAACGAAAAGGGGATGACTTATCAATAGAAATTGTTATAGATATTTATAAAGCTATACTTGGAGGAACAACTAAATTACAAACCTTCAGCGGGATTTTAGAAATTAATATCCCCCCGGAAACACAGCCGGGAAAAGTATTACAGATAAAAGGGCAGGGGATGCCAAATCATTTGAATCCATCCCATCGGGGAGACCTGAATGTTAAAATTCAGGTAAAACTTCCTAAAAATCTTTCTGATGAAGAAAAAAAACTTTTTATACAATTAAGAGATTTAAGAAAAAATTAGGTTTTTTCTGATGAGCATAAAAGATAGAACAAAAGCCACAAATCATTTCTATTTGTACAATTAAATTACTTAGTTACCATACATTAACATATCAGTAACAGCGCTCAAAACATCTTCCACTTGAATTTTCATCATACAATTGAAATGCTTTTTAGGACATTTTGACCTGCCAATATGAGAACAAGGTCTGCATGGAACTTCTTTTTCAACTATTGTATTCGGAACACGATAAGGAGTAAATCCGAAATCTTTTACTGAAGAGCCGAAAATAGCTATCACAGGAACATTCCTGGCAGCAGCAATATGCATTACACCTGTGTCATTTGTAATCAATAAATTGCACTGAGAAATAATACCGGCAGTTTTCAAAATAGATGAGGAATTTGAAAAATCATTTATTTCAAAATTTAATTCACTTTTAATTTGGTCAGTTATTGGTTTATCATCAACTCCCCCAATAAGATATATTTCAGCATTATATTTTTCTATAATTTGATTTATAAGCTCTGAAAATCTTGAACTGAACCATCTTTTTGTATAATGATGAGCTCCCGGTGCGATTGCGATTTTCAAATTATCAGCATTGGGACTATTAGTAGTTTCGCCGGGATAAGATTTATTAATTTTATCTTCAGGAAACCAGAATTCTAAACCTTTACTATCATCTTTTAATCCAAGTTTTGGGACTGAATTTATATAGATTTCAGGAATATTAGATATAAGACTTTTTAAAGGTTTCTTGAGAAAGACAAGAGAAAGTTTATTCAATCTCTGTTTATTTAACCTATATTTTTTTATGCCTAATCCTAAAGAAAATATAAAAGACCTTAGATTATTTTGCAAGTCAATAACTATATCATATTTTTTAAAATTATTTTTATTTTTAATAAACTGTTTATATTTTAATATTTCTAAAATACTTTTAGATTTATCATACTCAATAAGATTATTAATATTTGGGTTATTTTCTAAGATTTCCTTAAATTTTGAAGAAACCAAAAAATCTATATCAGATTGAGGGTATGAATGCCGTAAAATCCGTAAAAATGCGGTTGTAAGAATAACATCACCCATTGAACTGAGCCTAATTACAAGTATTTTATGTTGGTTTTTAATATTTTTATTCCTTTTGTAAAAAAAATATTTCTAAATTAACTAAGGTATAATTAATTTGTATAGCTAAAATAATTAAATTTAATAACATTCGTAAATAACATTATGCGATTTACTATTGAACACAGAGATAACGTTGTAATTTTTACCCTCAAGAGGCATAACCTTGATACAGAAATTTCAGCACAGTTGAAAGCAGAATTATTGATTCTATGCCAGCCGGACCTGGAAGCGTTGATATTTGATATTTCTGAAGTGGATTATATTGACAGTACCGGTCTTGGAGCATTACTTCTCGCAAATCGTCAGCTTAGGGATTACGAGACACCAATAATTTTGGTTGGTGTAAATGATGTAGTAATGAAAATGCTGAGCATTTCTCAACTGGACGAGCTTTTTGATTATGCCGATTCGGTAGACGAAGCTTTTACTAAACTCGTCAAAGAATAATACTAATATTCCAAACCACTTTAGGGAATAATTGAATTATTATTATAAGAAGCGGATGATAAAAAAGTATGCACATTTTATATTATTCATAACATTTGTATTTTTCTTTGAAATACGGATTTATGCACAGTTCACTGAAAGGGTGGAAAATAATACATCATTTTATTTTGATGCAATTTGTTTTAAAAGCACTATAGATTCAATTGGCAGAGTTGATGTTTATACTCTTGTTCCTTATTCTTCCTTAAATTTCATAAAATCAGAAGATATTTATGGAGCAGAATATGATTTAATCATTAAGGCATTCGATACTACACGAAAAAAAATTGATGAGAAAAGAATTCACAGGAAGCTTACCGAAACGGATTATTTTACAGTAAATGGCGGTACAGGAAAATTCGATTATTCTCAAATTCCTTTAAATATTGCTCCCGGAACTTATGATATCGAGGCGATACTCACAGATAATTATTCAACAAATACATATCAGCATTCACGAAGGATGACCGTCATTAATTACAGTGCTTATAAATGTACCCTTAGCGGAATTTTGTTGGTTAGCTCTATTGAGGATAAATCAGGGAAAAAGGTCATCACACCCCATATTTCAGATAATGTAGGGGATTTAAATGATGGTTATTTTATTTTCTTTGAATTTTATAACAATGTGAAATTAGATTCGGCTGACTTCATATATGAATTTATTACTACAAATGGCGATGTTGTTGAAAAGAGTAACATATTCAGAAAATTCATAAATAAACCTGTTAGTCAGAATTTTATTCGTATTCCGTATAATGACAAAATTAAATCCGGTGTATATACTTTAAGATTAATAGCTCTTAAAGCCACTAACCCTCAAAATGAGGATAAAAGCGAATACCTTGCCATATCTGAACGTTCCATTAAAATATACCATACTATTTCAGGCTCAACCTTAAACGATTTAAATAAAGCTATACGACAGCTTCGGTATGTAACGGATCAAAGCGATATAGATTACATTGAATCCGGTGTCACACAGGATGAAAAACAAAAGCGTTTTGCTGAATTTTGGAGAAAGCTTGACCCTACACCAAACACTGACAGGAACGAAGCTTTTGATGAATATTATGCCAGGATTGAATATGCGAATAAAGAGTTTAAATCATATACCGAAGGTTGGTTGACTGATAAAGGCATGGTCTATATTATTTTCGGCAGACCTATGAATGTTGATGCAAGTATATCCAATAATAGTATGAATAGAAGATATGAAGTTTGGACCTATGCCGGAAACAGACAATTCACATTTGCAGATAATTCCGGTTTCGGTGATTTCCGACTTATCTCACCGGTAGCTGTTACAGAGAAATATAAGTACCAGGGGCATAATTAATATTAAGAAACCGCCGGTTACCGATTATTTCATAAATGATAAACTGTTTACCATTCTCAATAATTTCAAATTATCTCGTATCAATTTTGTATTTTTGAAAAAAATATTTTCTATATAGTAATTTATTCCAATTAAACAATTTTGGAAAATCACAAAGAATATAAGCATGAATTATCAATAGTACTACCGTGTTTGAATGAAGCGGAAACGGTTGGTAATTGTGTAAAAAATGCCCAAAAGTTTATAGATATTTACAATATTGACGGGGAGGTTATTATTGCAGATAACGGAAGTACAGACAATTCTGCAAGACTTTCCGAAGAAAATGGTGCTAAGGTAGTTTTTGTCAAGGATAAAGGTTATGGAAATGCTCTGATGGGAGGTATCAATTCTGCAAGCGGTAAGTTTATAATTATGGGCGATTCGGACGGAAGCCATGACCTGGAAAATCTATTCCCATTTATTGAAAAGCTTAGAATAGGCTATGAACTTGTTGTAGGGAACAGATTTAAAGGAGGCATTCAACAGGGTGCAATGTCAGTTCTGAATAGGTATTTCGGGAATCCTATATTATCAGGTATTGGAAGAATATTTTTTAAAAGTAAGGTCAGAGATTTCCACTGCGGTCTAAGGGGTTTTTCAAAAGAGGCATTTGAAAAAATGGATTTAAGAACTACCGGAATGGAATTTGCTTCTGAAATGATTGTAAAGGCTACTTTATTTAATCTTAAAATTACTGAAGTTCCAACCAAAATGCTGCCTTCGGGGCGAACAAGAGCACCACATTTAAAGCCCTTTCATGACGGATGGAGGCATTTGAGGTTTTTATTGTTGTACAGTCCACGCTGGTTATTTCTTTACCCCGGATTATTTTTAATGCTATTTGGGTTTTTACTTGGTATTTGGCTTTTACCCGGTTCTAAATTATCTTTAGATGTTCATACAATGTTGTATGCGTCTGCAGGCATAATAATAGGATTACATGCAGTTTCCTTTGCTGTTTTAACAAAAACGTTTGCTGTTCAGGAGAAACTTCTTCCAAGTCATGTAAAGCTAAGCACACTTATGAAATTTGCAACACTTGAAAATGGTTTGGTCATAGGTGGTATTTTGATTCTGTCAGGGATAGCATTAACTGTTTATGCGGTTCTTTTAGCCGGTGAAGGTGGATTCCAAACATCAAATATTAATCAAACCATGAGAATTATTATCCCGTCAATTACATTACTTACAATAGGGTTTCAGATTATTTTCTCCAGTTTCTTTTATAGTATTTTAAGATTGAAAACCCGCTCGACAAATGATTAAATTTTTAATATAATAATATGCGATTATGAAAAAGAAAAGTTTGTTCAATAATTTACTTCCTTTACCAATAGAATATATATTTATTGTCTTAGGTTTAATATTCGGAATATTGTTCATTTTTATAAATCCTCCTTTTCAAACTAATGATGAAGACCGGCATTTCTATGCGGCATATTCAATTTCCGAAGGGCAGTTTGTACCATATAATAAAAATAATATGAGCGGGACACCATTACCCAGAAATCTGGTAATGATTACTCAAAGTTTTCAGGGTATTCCTTTTTACCAGGGAACAAAAATTAATGTCGAAAAAATGGAGCAGACATTTAATATGCCTCTGAATGAGAAGGATACTGTGTTTAATGCTAATCCATCTCTTACAACTTTTCCTATTCCTTATTTTGCATCGGCTATAGGAATAAAAGTGGGGGGCATAATTAATTCAAATCCGATTTGGTTAAATCGGTTCGGCAGATTCGGTGATTTAATAATGTTTTTACTTATAATGTTTTTTGCAATAAGAATTACGCCAATATTTAAATCGGTTTTTCTGCTCTATGGTTTGACACCAATGGTTATTTATCAGGCAGCGTCTGTTACATATGATACATTGAGTATAGCCCTCACTTTCTTTATGATTGCATTGTTTCTTAAATATGCATTAATTAAAGATAGCATTACAAGAAATGATATAATTTTTATTATTTTATTGACTTTGCTTCATCGCTTTTCAAAAGATGGTTATGTTTTAATCCCTTTTTTAGTTTTTATCATCCCTCCTAAAAAGTTAGGTTCTAAGTCAATGATTTCACCTTTCTATATAGGATTTACCTTATATTTTGTTTTACTTTACTTTCTTCCGGGCTGGACATGGAATAAATTCATTGCTTCTTTAAATTTATTGGCAGCTCCGGGAGGCATTAAAGATTTTGTATATGGCAATCCCGGTTTTTTTAGTAAAATAATTAGTGAACCTTTTACTGCAACCGGAAATATGATAACCAGTACATTATTCCAGAGGCAGGATTTTGTCGGAGGGATAATAGGAAGATTCGGATATTCTTATACTTTGATGCCGAAATTTTTTATGATTGTTCATGGATTAGTACTGCTTTCAGTTGCATTTTTTGAAAGTAAAAAAGAATTTTTGTTTTCTATTCAGCAAAGAGTAACTATTTTTCTCGTGGGTATTGGCTCAATAGTATTGATTATAGTCGGTTGGTATCTCAGTAGTCCTATCGGTAGTACTACTATTTGGGGATTACAGGGGAGATATTTTATTCCGGCTATACCGATTGTATTACTTCTTCTTTATAATAATAAATTCGAAAATCCAAAGTGGATTAAATGGAAAGGAGTAGTAATAGGGCTTTATATAATTATATCTTTGATTTATACTTTAATTTATATGAGCGATAAATTTTATGTATAAAGTATATTTTATTTTTTGATTAAATAGAATAGTTTCGTAATCATAAATGCCGGTAACATGTACACTAAAAATTCCATAAAAATATAGATATACTCTCCTATCCCAAATTTTAGGCTATGACGGTATCTCCATTTCAATTTAATTGTATTAAACAATTGTCTTTTTGTATTTTTACTTTTAATATTTTCTTTACCCTGATAATATTTATAAAGAATTTGATTTATATTTTTGAATTTTACTCCTCCGAGGTAAAATCTAAGCCATAAATCATAATCTTCGACATGCTTAGACAAAATTGATTCGTCATATAAACCAAATTTTTCAAATAAATCTTTCTTGAGCATTAATGAAGGATGTGCTACAGGATTGAAACGCTTTATCTCTTTTCCAACTTCTTCTTTGTAAAAGCGTTCCATCAAAATATTATTCTTTTCGTCAATATATTCAATTGCAGTTCCAATTACATCAATATCGGGCGCATATAAAAAAGCTGAAACCTGTTTTTCTAATCTATCGGGTAATGATTCATCATCTGCATCCTGACGTGCTATATATTTACCTTTGGCTTCCTTAATACCTCTGTTTAAAGTAGCTGACACGCCCAGATTTTTCTCATTAAAAAGTAATTTAATTCTTTTTTCATTTTTGGAATAATCCTCTATTAATTTTATTGCATCAAGATTATCAGGAGCATCCAGTACAATGATAAATTCAAAATCCATAAAAGTCTGATTTAAGATTGAATCAATTGATTTCCTTAAAACCGGCTCAGGCTCTTTATATACCGGCATTACAACAGAAACTAAAGGAGCATCTATTTGTACATTCATTTAATTACAATTGTAAAAATATAATCGAATTCGACAATAATTATAATCCAAAATCTAAAATCTAAAATCTTAAATAGGTTTATTATTCTTCAAGCCATTGGTTGACTAAAGTGCTGTATTTCTTTGCAAGAGAAACTGCTGCTTCATATTGATTGCTTTCAGTAATGATATGAAAAGCCGCTATTTCTCTGTCAGGTACCAATAAAATTGAATTACCTTCTTTTAATATCTTTACACCTTCTACTAATTGTCTGTCAAACTGTTCGGAATGTTCCATGGCTTTCCGCATAACCGCACCTTTGTAAGACCAGGGGCACACTACATTAATTTGATGTTGATATCGTTTTGGTAATTGCTTGTCTAATTCTGAAATTTTTAAATTTGTAATGGCAAGCATTTCTAAAATTTTACCTACGGTAAACATGCCGTCAGATGCGAAAAGAAAATCGGAAAAAATAAATCCTCCCCATACTCCTCCAACATATAGAACATCTTTTTCTCTTGTCGCTTCCATCATTGCAGAATGGGAATTTTTAATCCTGATAACTTTTACATCATAATCTTGAGCAATTTCATCAACTTCACCTGTAGCATTTATAGGGATTGCAATTTTGTATGGTTCTCTGTGCCTGTTGGTTTCTAAAAATAATTTTGTCAAAATTGTCAGCAGTCTTTGATGAGTGTAAAATACCCCTCTTTCATCAATCAGCATTACTTTTTCTGCACCGGGTTCCATTTTGAATCCAAGTTCATAACCAAGAGAACGCATAATTTTTTCACACTCGTCATCTCCGGGTTTTGTCATCATAGGTTCCGGCTTATATCTTGAAGCATCTATAAAATCATGAAGTGATAATGCCGATGTATGAAGTTTTCCGAGAATATATGGGAATATTGAAGAAGCAAGTCCAAAAGAATAGTCCATTAGAATTTTAAATCTTTTATCAATAATTGCTTTTAAATTCAGGGACTCAAGATATCTGTTTATATAGATTTCGTTTGTTCGTTCAGGATAGTAAAGCTGACCTACATTTTCATAAGATACTCTTTTAATTTCTTCACCGAAAAAATATCTCTCGATAGCTTTTGTTCTTGATAACTGAATATCCCTACCTTCCTGGTTAAAAATTATAATATCCGTTTTGTCCGTATGTCTCGGAGAGCGTCTGACATGCAAACCTCCGACATATTTGCCTGTTCTTAATTCCTGCCGTGTCTGTGGTATTGATGTTGACTGCAAATCATTTACACTTACTCCTACGGAAGCGATTCCTGAAGTTATAGCACGCTTTAATAATCTTGATACATTATCCGGGTCACGGCTTGCAATCAGGGTGGCATTTTTTCCAAATGTCATAGCTACAGCCGCACCTAACTTAGCTCCAAATTCAGGATTGATTTCAATGTTGGATAAACCTGTAATTCTTGCATCAGTAAAAAGTTCGCGAAGCCATTTTTCTTCCTGTACCATAGAGCGTGATAAAGTTGCTCCATCCTCAACGTTTTTGTTGGGCCAGAGTTTTATATTAGGCATTAAGGAAGCATTATCACCGATATTACATCCGTCCGAAATGTAAACATTTTCTGAAATGGTTACGGATGAACCTATCTGGCAATTAGTGCAAATCACATCATCGGTCAACTCGGAAAAATCTCCAATTTTAACATTATCCCATAAAGTTGTATTTATAAGTTTTGCACCGTTACCAATCACAACATTTTTTCCGATAACGGAATTTTTGATTTCCGAATGTTCCATAATTTCAGAATTATCACCTATAACCACAACTCCGGAAAGTTTAGCAGTAGGTGCAATTTTAACATTATTTCCAATAATATAATTTGCTTTATTAATACCTTTAACAGTCAGTTGCACTTCACCGTTTAATGCATCGAGCTGAGCTTTTTGGTATTCACTCAGATTGCCGACATCCCTCCAGTAACCTTGAGTTATGTAGCCGTATAATGGCATATCCTGCCTTAGCATCAGTGGAAATAAATCTTTGCTGAAATCAAATTCTTCCTGAAAAGGCACTAAATCAAGAACTTCGGGTTCCAATATATAAATGCCGGTATTTATTGTATCAGAGAATACTTGTCCCCATGATGGTTTTTCAAGAAAACGTGTAATTCTTCCATTTTCATCCGTCATAACAATGCCGTATTGAAGCGGTTCTGCGACGCGAGTCAGTAATATTGTTGCTTTTGACTCATTTTTTACATGAAAATCAAGAGCTGAAAATAAATCGAAATCAGTTAATACATCTCCGCTTATTACTATGAATCTGCTGTCTAAATGCTCTCCGGCATTCCTGACAGCACCTGCGGTTCCGTAGTCTGCGTTAGCCATTACATATTTCATTTTAACGCCGAATTTGGATGCATCTTCAAAATAGGAGGTAATCATTTCAGGCTGGAAATAAAGAACTGAAATGATGTCTGTTATGTTATAATTTTTTAATAAATTAATTATGTGTTCCATCAAAGGAACATTCATAATAGGCACCATAGGCTTCGGAATGTTAATTGTCAAAGGTCTTAAACGTGTTCCAAAACCGCCTGCCATTATTACAGCTTTTTTCATAAATCACCAGTACCTTTTATTTCGGTTATAAAATTGTCAAAATATAAATGACAATTTATTAATTTTCAAAACAGTGTTCAAGTGTTTTTTTTAATTCTCTGTCCTGCAGCCCTTTTTATAGTAGAAAAATTCTTGTAATTTTGGATTATAATTAGTTGTGTCTGAAAAATTAAATTTAACTTATTGGCTTATATTTTCGTTTTAAAAAAATCTTCATTGCATTGAGGTAAATATTGAAAGCATTAGTTACGGGAGCGACAGGTTTTATTGGTAGCCATTTGGCAGACCTCTTATTGGAAAAGGGATATCAGGTACGTTGCATATATAGAAAAACAAGCAACTTAATTTGGCTGAAAGATAAACCTTTCGAGTTAATAGAAGCCGGTCTCTCCGACCCTGATTCACTTAAAAATGCTGTTGAAGGGATTGATTATATTTTCCATTCTGCAGGACTTGTTACAGCAAGAAATGACGAAGAATATTTGAAAGCAAACCGTGATGGTACAAAAAATTTACTCGAAGCTGCTTTAAAATATGCACCAAACCTTAAGCGTTTTTTGTTGATCAGTAGTCAGACTGCTGTTGGTCCATCTGCCTCATTAGATAATCCGGTTAACGAAAAAACCCCACTTCATCCCATTACTGCTTATGGTAGAAGTAAGAAAGCCGCAGAAGAAGAAGCATTAAAATATATAGACAGCCTACCAAAAACAATTGTCAGACCACCGGCAGTTTATGGTCCGCGAGACATAGGTATTTATGACATTTTCAAAGTTGTAAATAAAGGATTAATTACTCTTATAGGATTTAAAAAGAAATATATTTCACTTATCAATTCCTGGGATTTATGCAGGGGTATATTACTTGCAGCCGAATCAGAAAATTCAATAGGGAAAAGTTACTTTATATCTTCAGATAAGTTTTATTCCTGGGAAGAGGTAATGGGCATAATCAAAACGGAATTTGGTAAAAAGCATATTATTACAATTAAAATTCCACATTCCCTTGTATTGAGTATAGCCGGTATTTCGGAATTTTTCGGAAGATTTTCTAAAAAGCCTCCTATATTTAATTACGATAAGGGTAAGGATTTTATTCAGAATTTTTGGACATGCTCAATTGAAAACGCAAAGAAGGATATTGGCTATGAACCTAAGGTTTCGTTAGAAGAAGGTATCCGTGCTACTTTAAATTGGTATAAAGAAAATTCCTGGTTGTAGGTATTAATATGTTTAGAAAATTTCCCGCATTAATTGTTTCTCTTCTTTTGATTAGCATTGCTGTTTATATTTTTTTAAACAACATTGTTTATAAATCAATCCCATCTTCGTACGAAGAAAAATCTTTTTCTTCGGTTAACGATACAATTGAGGTATATAAAAATCAGTACGGCATTCCACATATAATAGCTAAGAATGAAACGGATGCATTCTTTATGGCAGGATATTGTCATGCTGAAGATAGGCTATGGCAGATGGATATTATGCGTATAGTTGGAAAGGGGAACTTGTCTACCTGTTTCGGCAGAAAAACATTAATGCTTGATATTTTTATGCGTTCTCTTGACCTTCATAAAATTGCAAACGATATTTGGAATAACCTAAGTAAATCCTCAAGAACTATTCTGGAATCTTATTCAAATGGTATTAATGCCTATATAGATTCTCACAGGAAAAATCTTCCATTTGAATTTGGAACTTTGGGATATTTGCCCGCAAAATGGGAACCTACCGATTGCATATTAATTCAGCGGCTCTTTGCACTTGAATTAAGTCCCAGTTTCTGGTCAGATATTGTATTTGGTGAAATATCCGAGAGGTTAGGAACACAAAAAACTTTAGATTTATTTCCTTCTTATCCGCAGAATGTACCTTATGTGCTGGATTCAATGGAAAAGGGAGGGAAAAGTAAGAAATCAGAAAAATTAATGACTCAATCCGGAAAAAATATAGGCAGGGAAGGTTTTGAAATTTTTCATAGTATTTCTGAGATAACTAAATCAATATCTGATTATTTAGGAAATACAAGTTGCTATTCAGGAAGTAATGCATGGGTTATTAAAAAAAATAAATTAGCAAATTCCACAACTGCTGTTCTTGCAAATGACCCACATTTTTCTCTGGGGTTGCCATCTAAATTTTACCAGATGCATTTAACTTGCCCGTCAATTAATGTTACCGGAATGACAATTCCCGGGTTCCCATTGTTTTTGATAGGAAGGAATGATAACATTAGCTGGGGATTTACAAATATGATGGCTGATGATGCCGATTATTTCATAGAAAAAATAGATAATGTAAATAATGATTTTTATTTCAATTCATCCGGAACAAAGACAAAATTTAAGTTTGTAAGCGATACGATTAAGATTAAAAATGAAGAACCATATGTATACTATAAACGGTACACAAAGCGTTCAGCAGTGATATCGGATTTTTCACATTTTTCGGCTTATAAAATATTTCCTGAAACATCGGATAGTTCTTATTCTCAAAAATTTTCAAAAAGGTATTGTTTGACTTATTCATGGATAGGTAAAGAAAAATCGGACGAAATAAATGCACTGTATAATATAAGTAAATCTAAGAACTGGGAACAGTTTTTACATGGTACACATTTATGGCATACTCCCGGTTTGGTTTTTGTTTTTGGAGATAAATTTGGGAATATAGGTGCAGTGCCCGCTGCTGCTTTACCGCTCAGAAAGAAAAATTGCAAACCTCAAATCCCAAACCCGGGTTGGCTTGAGGATTATGATTGGCAGGGAATTACGACACTGTCAAATTTACCAGTGATTTATAATCCACAAAGAAAGTACGTTCTTTCTGCCAATAATAAAATGGTTCATTCTTCAGAACCCTATATTTCTTCACTTTGGGAGCCTTCATCGCGTGCTGAAAGAATTGATGAATTATTGAATCAATTTATAAATTATACTTCACGTGAAGCACAAATAATGCAAATGGATATCCAGTCACCTTATTCGAAACAATTATTAAGTCTTACTATACCGATTTTGGATAAATATTCCGGGTATCTTAATAATATGGATAAACAAGCCTTGAACAAACTTAAAAAATGGGATTACCAAATGTCTTCTAATATGGCTTCTCCGGCAATAGTCAATGCTTTTATAGAAAGGTTAGTATATAATACTTTCGCTGATGAAATGGGAGATAGGTTATATAATGAGTTTATTCAAATTTCAAGTATCCCTCAAAGGCGTATAATAGAGCTGTTAGCAGATTCTACAAGCTCTGTTTGGTTTGACAATATAAAAACACAGCGTTATGAATTAAAAGAAAATATAGTTATTGAGAGCTTTAAGGATGCTATTCAAAATTTAATAAAATTATATAATAATGAAGACATCAATTCATGGAAATACAGCAAGATTCATACTTTGAAACTTAACCACATTTTATCCTCTGATAATTTGTTGAAACCAACATTATCATTGGGACCTTTTGAAGTTGCAGGCAATAATTCAACGATACAAAATACTGAATGGAATTTCTTGTCACCTTTTGATGTCAAACTAGGTGCTTCCGTAAGATTTATCGCGGATATGAGTGAAGATTTTATTTATACTTCATTGCCTGGCGGTGCATCCGGAGACCCATTCAGTGATAACTGGAGCAATCAGATTCAATTGTGGCTTAATGGCGGTTATGTTTCTTTGCCTGTCGGTAAAAATCCCGGAATAAATTTTAAAAAAGCAATTCTAATTTTACCTGAAAAATAATTTAATCAAATTATAAAATGATTATGCCGGTTGATTTGATGAATAATAAAGAACTCTTGATGCCATTACAGGTTTTGAGGAATTGCTCGATGTGTCCCCGGAATTGCAATGTTAACAGGTACTCAAATAATTTAGGCTATTGCAAAACCGACGCATCATTTAATATATCCTCAATTTTTAATCATTGCGGAGAAGAGCCTGTAATAAGCGGTAAAAATGGTATATGTAATATATTTTTTTCTCACTGCAATTTACAATGTATTTATTGTCAAAACTATCAGATAAGTAGAAATAAAATTTCACTTGAAGATAATAAAATCGAATTAGAAAAAATAATAGATAAAGTAGAATTTTATTTAACTCAAGGCTGTGAAGCTGTGGGTTTTGTTTCTCCATCACATTTTATACCTCAAACTAAAATTATAATTAATACTTTAAAAAGTCTCGGGCATAAACCAATATTTGTATTTAATACGAACAGTTATGACAAACTGGAAACAATCAGAGAATTCGAAGGACTGATTGATGTATATTTACCTGATTTTAAATATTCTGATGATAAGCTTGCTAAACAGTTTTCAGATGCTGTTCATTATCGGGAGACTGCAATTAATGCGATTAAAGAAATGTATCGTCAGAAAGATGCTAACCTTATTATTAATGACAACGGATATGCAGAATCCGGTTTAATTATACGCCATCTTGTTTTGCCGGGGCATGTTGATAATAGCATAAATGTACTTAGAGACATTGCGGAAAATATTTCAACTTCAGTGCATATTTCTTTAATGTCTCAATATTATCCTGTTTCAAATAATAAAAAATATCCTGAACTAAACAGAAAGTTAACTGCTGAAGAGTATGAGCAAGTTATAGAAGAAATGGACAAATTCGGATTTCAAAATGGTTGGATTCAGGAATTAGAAAGCAGTGAAAATTATCTCCCAGATTTCAATAACAAAGAACCTTTCTTAATGCGATAGATTATATATGGAAACCCAGGAAATAAAAGTAACAAATAATCATGAAATGCCTCAGCAATTTTCCCATATAAAATTTGCTATCCGCAGTATATTAATTGTACAATTAATTTATATCTTTGGTTCAGTGTTATTGGATTTATTAATAATTTGGTTAAAATTATCTTCATTCCAGCGCTATTCTTTAGGTGTATTAGAAATAATATTTTTATTTATTCCAACATACCTTTTTGCGAAAAAATCAACGTTACCATTAAAGGTAATTTTTAGACTTGGTAATAAAATATCAATAAAGGTGATTATAATATCTATTATTGGACTAATTATCATAATGATTTTTTCATCCAGTTTTTTATTCATTCAGGAAGCTTTAATGCCCAAAGTATTTCTGAATTATTATCACAATCTTGAAAAGTATATTCAAGAATTATATGAATCCGTGCTCGGAGGAGAGGGCTTATTTAGCGAATTCAGAGCATTAATTATCGGAGCTTTAATTCCTGCAATCTGTGAAGAATCACTATTCAGAGGCTTATTCCAGCGTTCTCTCGAAGAAGTAATGAAACCGATTAAAGCTATTATAATTGTGAGTATAATTTTTGGAATCATCCATATGAATCCAATTTCTATCATTCCCTTAATATTTGTAGGCATGTATCTTGGTAACTTAGCTTATTCTTCAAAAACTCTATTGCTTCCAATAATAATCCACTTTTTACACAATGGTTTTGCTGTTGCCACTATATATGTCACACCATTAAATTATTTAAATAATCCCTTTACTTATCTAACATTACCGATTGCAATTCCATTATGTATTGTTAGCTTTGCCGCTACAGCAGCCATTTCATATTATATTTATAAAATAACAAAAGTTAATAGAATCGAAAATAGAATTGAGAATTACAATATTCCTTTATAAAAAGTAATTCCAAATGAAACCGGAAATCGTCTCCATTGCGAATCTTTTGCTATAGGCAATATTGAAAACCCTGCAATTATAGAAGGTGAAGCATACATTCCTAAACCTATTGGCAGGTCATATCCAATGCGGATTTTGGGTATTATATTAAAAGGATTTTGGTCTGAAATTCCTCCGTCTGAAATTACTCTTTGATATGACGGTGGATTAGTATTGAATGGAGGGGCATTATCAGGACCTATAATTTTTTCGATACAATCTTCCTTATTAGAAACTAAAACAGCAAATTGCAAACTGCATCCTATATATAAATGAGATTCAAACAGTCTCCACTTCAAGCCGCCTTCTAAAGATGCATAAGATATATTTGAATTATAATCATATTCTGATATTAAATCATAATTTACCTTTTGTATTGATACTGTTTGGGCGAATTTACCGGGAACATTAGAATAAATAATATTTCCAAAAATTGCAAATACACCTGTATTCCAATATTCACCACTAATTCCTGCGCTATATCCATAGCCCTTACCATTGTTAAATTGCACACATGTTACTTGTTGTTCTAAAAAATTAAAACTACCTGAATGAATTTGATAATTAAATTCTCCTGTGATACCAATAAACATTGTGGGTGAATCTGAAGGCATTCTTGCAGAGTACTGCCAGTCAAACCCTTGAGAGTAAGCATTTAGGCTTAAAATTAAAGTGAATAAAAATATTTGTGATAGTTTTATCATTTTGAAATTATTACTTTCCTGACTTGTTGATATAATCCTGCTCTCATCCTGCAATAATAAACTCCGGGTGATAAATTATATATAGGAAATGAATACATATATTTTCCTTCTGTCATTTCCCCGTCAATCAATACAAATGATAATTCACCCTGAGAATCATATAATTTTAATTCGACTTTTGTATCATAAGCAACCTCAATTACAATATCTATTTTTTCGATGGCTGGATTAGGGACAATATCAGATAAAGAGAATTTGAGTCCGGTAGATGGAAAGATTTTATATGCTAAACCGCAAACAGAATCGAGAATAAATTCACCATTAATAAAAATAGGTGTTATGACGCAATGTCCACTGTAGAACAGAGGATTAGCAAAGGAAATTGATGTTGATAAATTATCTCCAAGATAAGTATCGAAATTTAATAGTATAAGTGTATCACTACTTCTAAAATTTGCATTTGTGGGGGTCTGAATAGAAATTCCAATTCTTGATTTATCAGGAGTTTCATTTATTATAATATCCGAAAGATTAGCTGATTCCGATGCTGTACCATTTTTCTCAAAACCTGTATATCTAAGTATACTATTATCATAAGAAATTGTATCTGAAAATTTATTTGTAATAGAAACATTACTGCCTTTACCTAATATCGGTACAGATATTTTCCTGCCGGGTTTTGCACTGATTTCAGGAATAGACAAACTAATCTGTTCTGGTTGTACACTTGAAGCAATAAGATATAATTTAAAAATGTTTTGTGGTGGTATTGCATTTGAATATATATATAATGAATCGTAATAATCACCTAAAGTAGATGATGAAAAAATAACTTTTAAATCCTTTTGTGAATTTGCATCAATTTCATTTATTGTGTCACATGTAAAAGGAGGGAAAAATGTTAATTTCATAATTTCGAGATTAGCATTACCGGTGTTGCCTATTTGAATTGTCATAGTTTTAGATGCGGAACAATCAGAAAGCAATACTACATCCTTAAAATTAACTGTATCGCTGGCTACACTGATTTCAGGAGCGGTCCCTGTTCCTTTAATATAAATCGTTTTTTGTCTTGCTTCAGGAGGGTATTTAAGTATTCCTCTGTATATTATATCACTCGAGTCAACGTACCGAACAAGAAAATTCCCCCTTTGAACAGGTTTAATACTTATTTTGAAAGAATCTATCGCTGTAGGAAATAAATCATTCCCTTTGTTTAGAAATTTTCTCGTTATGCTAAATCCTTTTGCAGTTGTATCAACATATTCATCAAAAATATTTTGACTTATTGTTCCAAAGGGCATATTACCATCGTTTCTTAATATACCAAATATTGTTTTAGTTGTACCTACTTTAACTTGACCTACATCTATTATATCTCCTGAAAAACTAGCATCGGATTCAGTAAGAGTGAGTATCTGCTGAACACCGGTGCCAATCATCTTCACAGAAGCATAGTCAACTGAATCGGGATATTGATTAATTAATGGATGGTAGCTCAAATAATAATATGCACTGTCTATGCCAATGTCTACAGGGTTATAATATAATTTCCATATCACTGGTGAAGTTTTTTTATATAATCTTAGCGGAAGAGCGTAACCCTTAACGTAAAGCTCATTAGTTGCAGAATCATTACTTAGCATCCTAAAATGCGCGCTATCAATATCAATTGAATCATTAAAAACATTTTGCACTCTCCAATCCCATTCAACTGGAGCAGTTGGATTTACATATACAGAATCAAAATTAACTACATTTTCATAGCCATCTACAAAATGTTTTGTTTTGCGGGCTATTAAAATATAATTATCTTTTACAATAAAAAGAGACGAATCAGGTTGTGTAGAAAACTGTGCATCATATAGACCCATTTTTAGTAAGGCGTGTTTTGTTCCAATTGGATGTAGATTATTGGCTGTATCTTTACCGGCAAAATAAAAAATAGTTAGCTTCGATGTAATGCCAGTATCAATTGTTCCAGGCTGTTGATTATATGTATGAAATTCCTCCCATTCTCTATTGTTGGGTATATATTCTCCGAGATAATAAGATGGATTACTTCCACCAAGTTTTAATGGTAGTTTGCCAGTGTTTTGCAAATAAAAAGAACTAAATAAGGTATCACCCAAAAGGCACATTCCAAAATCAATATAATGTGAACTTGAAGTATCAGGGATTGTGTAAATTTTTCCTGATAATTGTGCTGCTGCTGAACCATAAATGATAAAATTAAGCAGTAGTATAAAGTATATTTTTAATATAGTTCTTTTGTTAAACACTTTTGTTAATTAAATTCTTTACGAATTACAACTGATTATAAATTCAATATTCTTATAATATCAACGCAAATTAGCCTAATTTTTTTTATATTACCAAATTCATTTTTATCATATTTTTATATTTATCGGAAATTATAATCATAAACACTATATTTATTAAATTTGCGTCAAATTAGCAAAAAACAAATCAAAAATTATTTTAATAAAAAAAGGAGTTACATAATTATGAAGCGTTACATTCCGGTTCTTTTTATATTGATGGCATGTATTTGTAATGCTGCGGATGCACAGCCTAAATTAGAAATTATTAATGGTGGTACATTTGATTGGCATAAGGTAAGCCCCAAGGATTCACCTTTAAAAACTAAACTTCAATTAAAAAATGTAGGAAATGAAAAACTTATTATATCTAATGTCAAACCTTCATGCGGGTGCACAACTGCCCCATTGGATAAAACAGAATTAAATCCCGGTGAGACAGCAACTATGGATGTTTCTGTTGTCATCAGTCCTCATTCCGGACCTATTGAAAAAACAATTAGGGTTTCTTCTAACGATAAAACTCAACCTGAAACGATTATTACATTAAAAGCTGATATCTTCTTAGCTCTCGAAGTGAAACCAACAAATTATTTCGTTTTTGGTGAAATGAAGGTCGGTGAAGAAACTACGGCTAAGGTATCTATCAGAAATTCATCTACTGAGGATATCTCATTAACCAATTTTGATGTTACACCTGCTTCGATGATTACAAATCTGAGCGGTAAGATAGTATTACATCCCGGTGAAGAACAAGAAGTAACCGCTAAAGCAAAACCTGATAAAAAAGGTTATTTTAATTGTAATTTAAAAATGAAAACTACAAGTGTTGATTTTCCTGAATTATCTATTCCAGGATATGGTAGTGTAGCAGAGTCTCCGATATTTAATAATAAATAAAAATTTATTTAAATATATTATATAAAAGCGGCAAATATAGCCGCTTTTTTATTTTCAATCCTGTTTTTATTTTTCAGGAACAGCAATCTGATAAGACTCTCCCTTTGGAGGAGCAGGAAGGCTTTTCTGAAGTATCCACTGATTTAATAATTTTATTTGCTTATAAGTAGTACCTTTTGCTTTTGCCCATTCGGCAAGGTTTAGAATTCCATCTTTGCAATCAACTAATTTATATTTAGGTGGGGTATATATGTCCTCATTTTCAATCTTGAAGCCATACTTAGCATAATTAGTCATAAATTCTTTAATTATAACAATTCTGAGAATATACCTCGATGTCTCCTCATTTAAAAACATTTCAAAATAATCATTGGTATTTTGAAAATCAATATTGCTGATTACACCCAAATGTCCCATATTATAGCCTGCTGCTGCAAGCAGCCATGATTTATGAACATCATACCCTTCCTTTAAATATTTAATCGCCGCTTCGGTACTTTTTTCAGGATGCTTTCTTTCATCAACATAATTATCAATTCTAAGTCCCATTTTTCTACCCGTGGTTTCTATAAATTGCCATAGTCCAACAGCATCTTTAGTTGAACGAGCCATATACAGGGCGGACTCTGCAACCGCTAAGTATTTAAAATCATCCGGCACATTATTTTCTTTAAGCAATTTCTCAAACATTGGGAAATAAATTCCTGCACGTTTCACATATAAAATTACCTGTCCCGGCTGTTGCAGTAAAAGATAAAATTCCCGTTCGGCTCTTTCCTTTACTTCAGGTATTTCGAGTGGGACTTTTTCACCACAGAAACTGAGTTCTGTCGGTAACTTAACAGATGAAATATAGCTAATAAAATTTTCTGTATTTTGAACTGTCTGGCTGGAAAGAGGTTTTTGCTCTGAACAGGATAGTCCAAATAAAACAAGTAGTATTAATATTACAATTTTATTCATATAATTCTGATATTAGTTTTAAAAATTTATCTATTTAATTGCAATAATCTTTTGACAAAGTTCTTTTTCCCTGTCATCATTTGTTGCAATAATTGTTGCACCATTTTTTGATTGATTAACTTTAATAAGTTCGGTTACTACAGCAATACCATCTGCATCGAGATTAGTCATTGGTTCATCCAGAAAGAAAATTTCAAAATCGTTTTGCAGAGCAAGTATGTATTTAAATCTTTGTTTCATCCCTGAAGAAAATGTTCTAATCGGCTCATTCCTTTTTTTCTCAAGTTTAAACATTTTCAGATGTTCTAATCCTTTATCATAATTAAAAGTGTTGCCACGAATTTTTGAAAATATTTTTAAATGCTCGAGCGGAGTGAATTCTTCGTATAAATTTAAATATGGTGATACATATCCTAAATGTTTATAATAATTTGTTTTCTCGATAATTTTCTCATCAATTTTAAATTCTACATTTCCTTTTGTTGGTCTTAATACTCCAGAAAGAATTTTTAATAAAGTTGTTTTGCCTGACCCGTTTGGACCGGTAACAGCTATTGTTTCACCGTTACTCAATGCTAAATTTATACCTGAAAAAATATTTTTATTTCTGGTAAATGATTTAGATAAGTCGTTGCCTGTCAGTTTGAAATTT